>NZ_JBSFPS010000297.1:0-12212 GCF_053588315.1 Streptosporangium sp. NPDC003464
ATCCAGCCCTGCAGCCCACTCCCGCAGATCATCAGCAGTCGTCACAGAACGGCACGCTACCCCTAAGAATCACGAAATCAGGCTGTAGTACTAGATCCGGTCGGCTGGGACGCCGAGCGCGAGCAACTGCTCGGTCTGGATAGTGACGTCTTGTTCGCCGGTGCTACAGCGGGCGTAGCCGACACGTGCTCCGTTCACGCCCTCAAGTGCTCCGGATAGAGGGCCTTGACCGGAACGGTTCCCGGAACACCCCGACCTGGGGCGGTTGCCCGGGCGGCTGGTGTTCCGGTGGAGGATCGCGTTACGGAACACCCGCCGGACCTCCCACGCGAGATGCGACTGTCACCCAGCGCGGGGGACGGCGTTCTGCTCCCCGAGCTGTCTTGACCCCCAATGCAGCTGTGAGCTAGATCACGCTTGTGGTTGACCTCGGGTCAGGGCGGAAGCTCGGCGCAGCGGCGAGACGCCGCCCCGGACGTAACAACTTCGAAGGGCAAACCACCATGACGATCACCCGTTCCGATCAGGACAAGAGCACCCTGCCGGCAGCTGCGGCCGGGCAGGATCGCCCGGAGCTGCACAAGGCGATCGAGGAGATCGTCGAGTCCGGTTTCCTCGGGGTGTCGCTGCGCGTACACGATGAGCGGGGCGAGTGGGTCGGCAGCGCCGGGGTGGCCGAGCTGGGCGGGACTGCCAAGCCGCCAGTCAACGGGCATGCCCGGATCGGCAGCAACACCAAGACCTTCACCGCGACCCTGGTGCTGCAACTGGTGGCCGAGGGCAAGATCGAGCTGGACGCCTTGGCGGCCGACTACCTGCCCGAGTTCGGGCTGGACCGGCGGATCACGGTGCGGATGCTGTTGCAGCACACCAGCGGGCTGTTCAACTTCACCGGCGAGATGTACGACGATGGGACGATCGTGCACGGGATCCCCGTGCCCTACAGCACCACGGGCAAGGAATGGGTGGACAACCGGTTCCACGCCTACCGGCCCGAGGAACTGGTCCGTCTGGCGCTGTCCAAGCCGGCCCGGTTCGAGCCGGGCACGGGCTGGAGCTATGCCAACACCAACTACGTGCTGGCCCGGCTGCTGATCGAGAAGGTCACCGGCCGCTCGCTGGCCGAAGAGATGCAGCGGCTGATCCTGGGGCCGCTCGGGCTGTCGGGCACCGTGGTGCCGAACGCCTCGCCGGAGATTCCTGCGCCGCACGCCCACATCTACTACCGCTACGAGGAAGACGGCCAGCACAAGACGATCGACATCACCCGCTACAACCCCTCCTGGGTCTCCACCGGCGGTGACATGATCTCGACCACCCCGGACCTGCACACGTTCATCTCCGCGCTGGTAGGTGGCAAGCTCCTGCCGGCCGCACTGCTGGCCGAGATGTTCACCCCGCACGCCACGGGCATCCCGAACATGGACTACGGGCTGGGGGTGTTCGTCCAGAAAACCGACTGCGGCGGCACTGTGATCACCCACAACGGCGGCAACGTCGGCTCCGCGACGCTGATGTACAGCACGCCCGACGGCATCAAGACCCTGACCGCCGTACTGAACTGGGTGGACGACGCCGCCATGTCCATAGCGACAGCGTTCCCGAACGCTCAGCAAAAGCTCGTCAACAAGGTGTTCTGCGGCAAGCCGGCCGATCCGGCCCGGCCGGCGCACTGAACACCTGTGACCCGCACACCTCCAGAGGCGACCCCTTCCGGGTCATGCATCAGGGAGAACGTGAACCGGAGCCACATGCACGGCTGCGGTCCGCCTGGTCGCCGAGCTCGAGCACCAGGCAGAATTCTGCCGATGAACGGAGTCACGATCGGGCAGGCGGCGGCATTCGTCGGCGTCACCGTCAAGACGGTGCGCCACTACCACAAGCTCGGCCTGGTCAAGGAGCCGGAACGCGACAGCTCCGGCTACCGCAGGTACGGATCGGCCGAGCTGTTGCGGCTGGTGCAGATCCGGACGCTGGCCGCCGCCGGAGTGCCGCTGGCCGAAGTCGGGCCCCTGCTCGACGCCGACGCCGCCCAGTTCGCCGCCGCGCTCGCCGACGTCGAGCGGCAGCTCACCGAACGGATCGAGGAGCTGATCGCGCGCCGTGACATGCTGCACCGGCTCGCCGACGGAGACCGGGCCCTGCTGCCCGGCCGCGCAGTGGCGCTGCTGGAGCGGATGTCCGGCCTCGGCCTTCCCGCGGAGCAGGTGGCGGCCACCAGGGAGGGCTGGGTACTGGCCAGGGCCCTGGTTCCCGAGGGCTTCGACGACTTCCTCACCCATGTCGAGCACGCACTCGACGACCCCTGCTTCGTCGCACTGAGCAAGCAGGCCACCGAAGCCACGGCATGGGAGCCGGACGACCCACGCCTGGCCGAACTCGCTACCGCCATTGCCGACCACCTCCTCGCCAACCCCGCACACCTGAAGATCGTGACCGGCCTGCAAGCTCGCACCGATGCCGCGGCCCGGTACCACCTGATCGCTCACCACGGCGAACAGCAGGGATCGGCCACGGCCCAGGGGGTCGCGATCGTCGAGGCCAAGCTCCGCGCGGCGGGCATCCATATCCCCAGACCAGACACCCACTGACCGGCCGGGATCTGCCCGCAGACACCGTTGGAGCGGCTCATCCCACGCCGGGGGCATCGCCTCAGCCAACCACGCGTCCTTCGAAGGAGCGGCCAAAAGGACAGGATCGCGCAGCCGCGCCGACAGCCCCGTAGAGGACCACACCGACCAGGTCGCCGGGGGGTAGACGCGGGAGCCCGCACGCCCCGGCTCGCCGAGATCGCCGATCGCGATCGGGACGTGCTGCTCCTGGTCGCCTGGGCGGAGCTGACCTTCGAGGAAGCGGGCAGCGCGCTCGGCATCCCGGCCGGAACGGCCCGCTCACGACTGCACCGGGCCCGCAGCCAAAAAATGCAAGCCGCATTGGAAAGGGACGGACCATGAACGACCTCGAGAAGCTGCGCGAGACCTGGGCGCGCCCAGCGCCGCCGACCCCCGACGCCCAAGCCGCAGCTCGGGCGGCTCTTGTGGCCCGTGCCAGCCGTCCTCGCTCCAGGCGCGGATGGGCGATCCGGGCGCTGGCGGTGGCCGCCGCCGTGATCATTGCGACCGGGGTGAGCGTGCTCCAGGGAGAGCGAACGCAGCCCGCCGCCAACGCTCAGGTGGTGCTGACCCGGATCGCGGCGGCCGTACAGGAGAAGGAGTACCACGGCGGGCACCTCACCGGCGCGCAGCGCCTGCTGGAGGGCTTGGGCAGGCGCATGCCGGAGAACCAGTCGTGGGCGGTCGGCGCCCTGCTGCCGGGCCGCCGGTACGCCCGCGCGCGCCGGGACCTCGGGCTCTCCTGACCGAGCCGTCGTACGGCGTGGCCGCCGAACCGCGCGCACGCGGGCACACGACGCCGCGGAACTCGCCAGAGTCATGGGCACCACCGCCGAGCAGTGCGCGCGCCCGAGTGGCCGAACTCATCCCAGCCCCGAGGCTGGTGCCGCGCCCGCAGAGCCGCCCCGGACCAGGCGGAGGGCGAGTACTGGACGCGGGAGCTCGGCGACGGCCTCATCGCGGCGCGCGTTGGCCCGGCTTTCCGATCTGGGCCTACACTCGGTGCGTGTCCCGCAGAGAAGAGATCACCGACGTGGCGATCGCCGTCCTCGCCGCGGAGGGCATGCGCGGTCTGACCCATCGCACCGTCGACAGGGCGGCCGGGCTGCCCGAAGGCTCGACGTCGTACTACTTCAGGACGCGCCAGGCGCTGCTGCAGGCCACGGTGCACCGGCTCGCGGAAGGCACCGCCGCCGACCTGGCGGCGCTGAAAGCCGCCGCGGGCTCCGATCTCGAAGGCCTGGTTGAGGCGGTGGTGACCGTGGTCGGGCAGTGGCTCACCACCGGCCGCGATCGCCAGCTCGCTCGATACGAGCTGTCGCTCGAGGCGGTCAGGCGGCCTGAGCTGCATCGCGTCCTCATGGCGAGCGGCGACCACCTGCGCGAGATGATCACCGAACTGCTGGCCTCCGCCAGGGTGCCCGAGGCCCACCGGCACGCCGTCGACCTCATCGCCTTCCTCGACGGGGTGGTCTTCGACCGTCTCGTCGGCATGGGAGCGCGCGCCGACGCTCCCGACCTGCGTGCCACGATCCGCATGCTGCTGGCCGTCGCCACCCGATCCTGAGGCCCGGACGGTCCTGCGGTGGGCCGGTTGCCCCAGCGGCCCTCTACTGTCGTAGAGTCTCTACATCCGTAGAGGACGCATGAAGGAGCTGCCCATGTCCGAGGCTTCATTCACCCCTGTCACCTTTCCCACCGAACGCCCTTCCCCCTTCGACCCTCCCGAGATGCTCGGTCGCTGGCGGGAGGAGGCGCCCGTACGCCCTCTCCACTATCCCGACGGCCATCAGGGCTGGTTGGTGACCGGCTTCTCGGCGGCCAAGGCGGTGCTGACGGACTCACGCTTCAGCAGCCTGCTGCAGAACCTGCACTGGCCGATCCGCTGGGAGGGGCTAGAGCCGGAGAACTTCGTCCAGCCGCCCGGCTTCTTCATGCAGATGGATCCGCCCGATCACTCCCGCTTCAGGAAGCAGTTGGCCGCGCAGTTCACCGTTCGCAGGATGCGGCAGCTGGAGCCGCGGATCGAACAGATCACCGAGGAGGTGCTGAACGCCATGGAGCAGGGCGGAGCACCCGCGGACCTGATCCAGGAGTTCGCCCTTCCGGTCCCCTCGCTGGTGATCTGCGAGCTGCTCGGTGTGCCGTACGCCGACAGGGAGCGCTTCCAGCGCGACTCCGCGACCGCGCTGAGGGTCGGGTCGACCAGGGAGGAGGTCGGCGCGGCGACGGCGTCGATGATGGGCTACCTGTACGAACTGGTCGCAAGGAAACGGGCGGAACCAGCTGACGACCTGCTCAGCGGCCTCGTAACCGGCGACGACCTCTCTCATGAGGAGATCGCGGGGGCGGGACTGCTGCTCCTGGTCGCCGGGCACGAGACCACGGCCAACATGCTCGGACTCGGCACCTTCGCCCTGCTGAGCGACCCAGGACAGCTCGCGACCCTGCGGGCGGAGCCGCCACTGATCGAAGGAGCCGTCGAGGAACTGCTCCGCTACCTGGCCGTCACGCACCTCGGGCCGCTCAGGGCCGCTCTCGAAGACGTCGAGATCGCCGGTCAGACGATCAGGAAGGGGCAGGTGGTCACGATCTCGGTGCCGGCGGCCAACCGCGACCCCGAACGGTTCGCCGACCCGGAGACCTTCGACGTCACCCGTCCCCCGACCGTGGGCCATCTGACCTTCGGGCACGGCATCCACCAGTGCCTCGGTCAGCAGCTCGCTAGGATCGAGATGCGTGTGGCCTTCCCCGCGCTGTTCCGGCGCTTTCCCGGGCTGCGCCTGGCGGTTCCGTCCGAGGAGGTTCCGATGCGTACGGACATGAGCATCTACGGCGCGCACCGGCTGCCGGTCACCTGGTAGCCCCGCTCGCCCGAACCGGGCGGGAACGATGCCCTCGGCCCTCCGCGGGCACGTGCCACCACACGCCAAGCAGCTGTCGGTAACCGGCAACTCCCGCCGTCGCGGATGGGGACAGCACGTTCAGCGACGCGGGCCGGTCGTCGGTGGAGAGCCTGCCGCTGGGTGTTCTGCTTGTCGGCGCTGACTCGGTGGGATCACCTCATTCCCCGCGAATCGCACCTGCCAGACGGTGAATGTCGGTCCTGTGTGCGAGACTTCCCACCTCTTGGCCGGGCACCGTCTGCCGTCCGGCAGCGCTTCGTCGGGAGTGGCGTCATGTCGTCGTGCGTGTTCGAGGACTCGTCGTTCGACGAGCGTGTGCTACCGGTCATTCTCGCCGTGCACAGCGGCACGCCGTCCGAGGACGAGCTGGAAGGCGCCGCGCTCATCGAGTACGACCCGTCGCCGGCGGCGCTGGAGAGCACCGCGCGGTGGATGAGAATCCGGGACGACCTCACTGCGGAGGCTTTCACCCCGACCGAGATCCTGCGGGTCTTCCTCCGCGCCGTCTCCCTCGCATACGACATGCCGGGGCCGACGCCGGAGATGCTCGCCTGGATGTTCGCCGAGGTATCAGGCACCGAGGTCCCCCACGAGGTCTGCGAACACCTGATCGCCCTCGGCGAGGCTCCCGTTCCGCCGGGAGCCCGACGGTGGCATCTGGACCAGGCAGGTGCGATCGCGGCGGCCCGCTTGGCCTGCGCCGGTGATCTCGATCCGCGTTTCGGCCGGCTGCTGGACATCCGCACACCGGCTGTCACCGCCGCGCGTACGAGGTTGATCCATCAGGCCCCCGGAAGCGACGGCATGCAGGGGCTCATCACGGAGGAGTCGCGCGGCACGCCGCGTCCGCTCCTTCCGCGCCCGACCCCCGCTGCTCAAGAGGCGCTCCGATACCTGCGGGACAAGCGCGCGGAGGAACGCCGCGCCGCGGACCTGGGCCCCCTCGCCGAACGTGCGTGGGAGCGCGCCATCTTCGTGGAGGCGCCGGAACTGAGATCCATGGCGGCGTGGGAGGCGGTCGGTGAGCGGCGCCGGGAGCAGATCGCCGGCGCCGTCGTCACCGCCTTGGGCCCGGAGTTCTTCTTGATCGGACTGCGCTCGTTCGGCGGCTCGCCGATCGCGGTGCTGTCGCGCCAGGGCGTACGGTTCTGCCTCGTGCCCGGCGGCGTCGATGTCGGCCTCTCGCCTGAGGAGGAGGCCGAGATCCGCCACGCCGCCGACCAGCGCGAGGAGTGGGAGGAGGACTACACGTTCCTCGACGAGCTGGACCTGATGAGGCCGCTGACACACGTGGAGGTGGGCCCGATGGTCGCCGCGCAGGCGCCGAGTCCGCCACTACCACCGCACGAGGTGTCCGACGAACTGGAGAGGTCGCCGCTACGGTTGCCCTCCGAAAGCCGAGTGGGAGTACCTCGCACGCGGCGGTCTCGTCCATCAACTCACCTACCACGGTTCCGGCGTCCCCGACAGCGACGAATGGTTCAAGGCGACCGAGGCGCTCGGCGTCGACAGCGCGAACATGTTCGGACTGTACGGGTTCGGCTTCCAGCCTGAGCCCACTGGATGACTTCCACGTCCGCCGAGGCCTGGGCAAGGCCGACGTCGCCCGCGAAGACCTGCCCAAAATCGCACCCCGCGCCCTGGAGGAGCGCGCCCGCATCTGTTGGCTGCGCGCCGTGGAGGCGCATCTGTCCCCCCGGGCCGGTGCATAGCGCTGATCCCGTACTACGCCGGCGCCCGCATCAGCGAAGTCGTTCGCCTCGACGTCGACGACATCCAGATGTCGGCCCGCAAGGGCCGGCTGCGCCTGTATGGCAAGGGCGGCAAGTTCCGCGAGGTCGACATCCACCCCAAACTCCGCACCGAACTACAGCTCTGGCTCGACGAACGCCCCAACTGGCCCCACGCGGGCGACAGCCGGGCCCTGTTCCTCAACGCCAAGGGCGGGCGGCTGACCGCCCGCGCTGCGGGCGGCATCATCGCCGAGATCGCCCAGACAGCCGGGCTGGACGATCCCATCACGGCGCACGTCCTGCGCCACACGCTCGCCACCACGCTGGTCCGCGGCAAGACCGACCTGGTCTTGGTCGCAGAGATTCTTGGCCACGCCCGCCTGGAGACCACCCGCCGATACAGCTTGCCGTCCGACAAGGACAAGGAAGACGCCCTCAAATTGATCACAGTTGACCGCTGACTGCATGCCTGCCTGCGGAAACGGGCGTCAAGATCGACTCATGGCCGGTTTTACCCGTATCTCGGCTGGACCCGTGCTGTCGGCCGACCTCGGCCGCCCGTGACCCTGAGGTCCGGGGCGAAGAGTCACCGCTTCCGAGCCGAGATGATCATGTGGGTGCCCAGGAACCTCGTCGTCCACGTGACCGACTCGAAGCCGACCCGGCGGAGGATCGCGGAGACCTCGCGCGGCGTCATGAAGCCGAGCGTGGACTCCTGCAGGTAGGCGTACGACTGCCGGTCGCGGGCGACCACCTGGCCGAGCAGGGGGATCACGATCCGGACGCCCAGCTCCACCAGGTGGCGGAGCGGTCCGCGCGGCGGGCAGGTCTCCAGCATGACGACCCGGCCGCCGGGTTTGAGCACCCGGTACTGCTCGTGGAGCACGCGCTCGACGTCCTCTACGTTGCGCAGGAGATAGCCGTGGGTGACGGCGTCGAAGGACGCGTCGCCGAAGGGCAGGTCGTTGGCGTCCGCCTGCTGCCAGAGGACGGCGGAGGCCCCGGGTTTCGCCGCGGCGGCGGCCAGCATGCGCTCGGAGAAGTCGACGGCGTGGACGGTCGAGTCCGGATAGGTCTTCCGGGCGGCGAGGGCGATGACGCCGGTCCCCGTGGCGATGTCGAGCATGCTGCCGCCTGGCGGGACTCTCGCCCCCGCCGCGACCTCCCGGCACCAGGCGGCGTGTCGCCCCAGGGTCATGAGGCGGTTCATCAGGTCGTAGTAGCCGGTGATCCTGTCGAACGTGCGCCGGATCTCCTCGCCTTTGGCCTGTGCTGACATCTGTGCGGCTCCTCGGTCATGGAACGGATCGCGCCACCAGGGCCATGGCCTGCCGCATGGCGTGGCGTACCTCGTCGGGGCTGTCGCCGCGCCGCAGGGCGGTGAGCGCAGCGGCGCTGACCGCGCCCACCATCGCGCCGACCAGGGCGGACGCGGTGATCGTGTCGAGCGTGCCGGGGAAGGCCCGCTCCAGGGCGCGAGCCAGCTCGGTCTGCGCGGCGAGGTAGCGCTGGAGCAGCCGGGCCTGGAGCGCCGGCACCGAGGCGGTCAGCCGGGCGCGGAGCGCGGCGAGCCCGCTGGGCAGGTCGCTGTCCCAGGTGTGGGCGATCATCTCGTCCATCGCCCGCGTCAGCAGGTCGGCCAGCCGTTCCTCGGGACGGCGCTCGTCGATCGCCCGCAGCGCCAGGTCGACGCGTACGTCGGCGTTGGCGAGCAGGACGTCCTCCTTCGCCTGGAAGTGGAGGAAGAAGGTGCGCGGGGACACGTCGGCGGCGTCGGCGATCTCGGCCACGGTCACCTGGTCGTAGCCCTTCTCCTCGAACAGCCGCAGCGCCGCCTCGACCAGCGCCTGCCTTGTGCGCTGCTTCTTGCGCTCGCGCAGTCCTTGCTTCTCCGCCACGTACGACAGCCTATTGCACCCTCTGAATTGGTGCATACTGTGAATCGATGCATAAACTGTAGCGACTTGGAGGTCGTCCATGGGAAGTCTGGACGGACGCGTCGTCCTCATCACCGGAGCGGGACGCGGCATCGGACGTGAGGAGGCGCTGTTCTTCGCCGCCGAAGGCGCCAAGGTCGTGGTCAACGACCCCGGCGTCGCGATCGACGGCACGGGCGGGGACGCAGGAGTGGCCGCGAAGGTCGTCGAGGAGATCACGGCACGAGGCGGTGAGGCCGTGGCCAGCGCCGACAGCGTCGCCGACTGGGACGGCGCCCGCCGGATGGTGGAGACCGCCCTGGAGTCCTTCGGCGACCTGCACGTCGTGGTCAACAACGCGACGATCGAGCGGAACAGGGGCCTGGTCGACCTGCCGGAGGAGGACTTCGACGACGTCGTGGCCGTCAAGCTCAAGGGCACCTTCGCGGTGACCCGCTGGGCGGCCCGCCACTGGCGCGACCGGTACGAGGCCGGGGACCGCACCGACCGCGCCGTGGTCAACACCTCCTCCGGATCCGGCCTGCTCAACCCGCTGCCCGCGCAGTCCTCGTACGCGGCGGGCAACGCCGGGGTCGCGGCGCTGACCGTCGTCGCCGCCCTCGAACTCGGCCGGTACGGCGTCCGCGTCAACTGCCTGTCGCCCTCGATGGCCCGTACCCGGCTCACCCTCGCCGTTCCCGGCATGAGCGAGGAGCCTCCGGCGGCCGGGTTCGACCCGCTGCACCCGGCCGCCTGCGCGCCCGTGGCCGCGTACCTGGCCGGCGCGGCCTGCCCGCTCACCGGCCAGGTCCTGTCGGTGCGGGGCGGGACGGTCGCGGTCAACCACGGCTGGTCCCTCGGCGGCCACATCCGCAAGGACGGGCCGTGGACCGTCGCGGAACTGGCCGAGCGGGCGCGCGAGCTGCCGACGGACGACCCGTTCGACAAGCTCGCCCACGCCCTGGCCGGCGCGCTCGGCGACGTCGGACGCGACCGGCTCCAAGAGATGATCAATGCCCTGCTGGACCAGGGGGCCCGGCCCAGCGCCGCGCCCGCCTGACCCGGCCGTGCCACGCACAGATCCCCGAACCGCAGACACTCACGAAAGGCGACCCACCATGTCGTCCACTTGGATCACCCGGCCCGAGACGCCGCAGGACATCCCGCGGATCCGCGAGGTCGCGCTCGGCGCGTTCCCGACCTCGCTGGAGGCCGACCTCATCGAGGCGCTGCGCGCCGATCCGGCCTGGTACCCCGATCTGTCCATCGTCGCCGAGACCCCGGACGGGACGGTGGCCGGGTACGCGCTGTTCACCCGCTGCCACGTCGGCGACGCGCCGGCCCTGGCCCTGGGCCCGTGCGCGGTCCTGCCCGACCACCAGAAGCAGGGGGCCGGCTCGGCCGCCATCCGGGCCGGGCTCCCGGCCGCGCGCGACAAGGGCGAGAACCTCGTGCTCGTGCTCGGCCACGCCACCTACTACCCGCGGTTCGGCTTCGTCCGGGCCTCGACCTACGGGATCCGTCCCGGCTTCGAGGTCCCGGACGAGGCGATGATGGCGCTCGTCTTCGACGAGACCGTCCCCGTGCCCTCGGGCACGATCGTCTATCCGGCACCGTTCGGCGTCTGACGCGCGTCCGGCCCGCCCGTCGGGCGGGCCAACCCCTCGCGGTAGGACGGGTAGGCGGGCATCCAGCCCAACTCGCTCCGGGCCAGGCCGGTGCTCAGCCGCAGCCGCGTCCCCACCATGAGGGCGTGCATGTACGGCGTGCCGCGCAGCAGCCACCCCGGCACCGTCAGCGGGACGGGCCCACCGGCCGCTCGCGCCAGCCCCCTGACGTACTCGTCGAAACCGACCGGATGGTCGTCGGCGACGTTGTAGGCCCGGCCCGGCCTGCCGCGTTCCAGCGCCGCGACCGTGGCGGCGGCCGCATCCTCGACGTGGACCAGCGAGACCACGCTCGCCGGACGGGGGACGGGCAGCAGCCGCTTCCTCGCCAGGTCCAGCAGCTTGGCGGTGGTCGGCTCCGGGCCGTAGAACATGCCGTAGCGCAGGGAGATGCCGCCGATCGCGAAGACCTGCTCCTCGTTGGCGCGCATCGAGCGCATGTGCGGATCGAAGGCGCCCTGGCCGGGCTCGGCGAAGGGGCGGTCCTCGGTCACCGGGGCCTCGCCGTGGTCGCGGTAGCCGTACCCGAGGAAGAACGACTGAGTGACGAACCTGCGGGCCCCGACCAGGGCGGCGGCCGCGACGAGGTGCGCGGTGCCGCGCTCGCGGAGGGCGTCGGTGGCGTACAGGGCCCGGTGGAAGAGCGGCAGGCCGGTGATCGCGGTGGCCTGGTGCACGACGGCGTCCGCGCGCAGGCCGTCGAGCGCCTTCAGGAGCACGTCCCGGTCCATCACGTCCGCGACGACGGCGGTGGCGCCCGCCTCGGCGAGCCGCCGGGCGCCGGCGGCGGATCTCGTGATCCCGCACACCTCATGACCGGCGGCGAGCAGCCCGCGTACGAGGACCGAGCCCAGGGTGCCGGTCGCGCCGGCGAGCAGCACGTTCACGCCCGCACCTCCTGACGCGCCCGGCGTACGGACAGCACGCGCAGCCTGGCCGCCAGCCCGGCCGCCCCCACCAGGGAGAACGCCAGCAGCAGCCAGGGGTCGGAGGCGCGGCCGCCGAGGTCGAGGTCGGTCGCGTGGTTGACCGCGTGGAAGGTGTTGGTGAACACGAACCCCGCCAGCACCAGGGTGACGACGTCACGCCACCGCAGTGCGCACGCCAGCATCAGCCCGATGCCGATCTGGAACACCCCGGCGTCGTGCAGGAAGTGCACGTGGTTCGGCCAGCCGGCCCAGGCGGCGAAGCCTGCCGGGTCGACCCGCGCCCACACGCCGGTGACCAGCATCGACGCCGCGGCCAGAACGAGGGCCGTCCTGATGAGGATGCTCACGTCAGACCTCGCCGCTCTCGCGGGGCCGGCGAGCCGCCAGCAGGGCCAGCACGCCGATGGCCAGGACGGGCCAGCCCCCCGTGACGGGGAAGTACAGGACGC
>NZ_JBSFPS010000298.1:0-12163 GCF_053588315.1 Streptosporangium sp. NPDC003464
GCTCCGCGACGCCTGAGACCGCGCGGCCACCGCCGCCGACCTTACGGCGTGGGGGACCTGGGCGAGGTCGGCGACCCGTGGCGGTGACAGCGCGGTACGGCCGGCCGCGGAGGTGCCGGTGTCCACCGCGGACGTCGACGGCTCCGGGGTCGAGGCCGTGCTGGCCGCGCACCTGGCCACGCCGTTCGCGCTGGACCGGGAGCCGCCGATGCGGGCGGTGCTGCTCACGGTCGGCGACCGGGAGCACGTGCTCTCGCTCACCTTCCACCACATCGCCACCGACGCCTGGACCCGTGGACTGCTGCTGTCGGAGCTGTCGGCGCTGTACGCCGCCAGGCTCGGCCTGCGCCCGCCGCCGGAGCCGCCGCCGGCCCAGTACGCCGAGGTGGCCCCGGTCCCCGACCTGGCCGAGCTGGACTGGTGGGCCGAGCAGCTGCGCGGCCTGCCGCCGGTGCTGGACCTGCCCATCGACAGGCCGCGCCCCGCGGTGGCCGACCCGGGCGGCGCCTCGGTGGAGCTGGAGCTGCCGGCGGAGCTGAGCGAGCGGGTCAGGGCGGTGGCCACCGCCTACCGGGCGACGCCGTTCATCGTCCTGATGGCCGCTCTGCAGGCCCTGCTGGCGAGGCTGTCGGCCGGCACCGACATCGCGGTGGGCGTGCCGGTCGCGGGCCGGGACCACCCCGACACCGAGGGCGTGGTGGGCTGTTTCCTCAACACCGTGGTGGTGCGGACCGACGTGGGCGGCGGACCGACCGGCCACGAACTGCTGGCCCGGGTCCGGGAGGCGGCGCTGGGCGCCCTGGCACACGCGAGCGCGCCGTTCGACCGGGTGGTGGACCTGCTGCGGCCGGAGCGGAACCTGGCCGCGACCCCGCTGTTCCAGGTGATGCTGAACTACGTCCCCGACGCGGGCCGGCCGCAGCTGCCCGGCCTCGAGGCGGCCGAGATCGGCCTGACCGAACAGACGGCGAAGTTCGACCTGAACTGGCATGTGGTCGACAGCGGGCCCGGCCGGCCGCTGCGCGGCGGGCTCAGCTACCGCACCGACCTGTTCGAGGCGGCCACCGCGGCCCGGTTCACCCGCTGGTACCTGACCCTGCTCGACGGGATGCTGGCCGAACTGGACGCGCCCGTGGGCGCGGTGCCGCTGGAGCCGGTGACCGGCCCGCTCCTGGCCGGTGACCCGCTGCTGTCCACGGCGGACACTCCGGTGCACCGGCTGATCGAGCGCTGGGTGGACACCAGCCCCGACGCGCCGGCCGTGGTGAGCGCGGACCGCAGCCTGACCTACGCCGAGCTGGAGACGGCCGCCAACCGGATCGCCCACTGGCTGCTGGACGCGGGGGTCGGCGCCGACGAGCCGGTCGGCGTCCTTCTGGAGCCGGGGGCCGACCTGGCCTGCGCCCTGTTCGGGATCCAGAAGTCGGGCGGTGGCTACCTGCCCCTGGATCCGGCCTATCCGGCCGTGAGGATCGCCACCATGCTCGACGCCGCCGGGGTGCGCGCGGTGGTCACCACGGCCGAGTTCGCCGGCCTGATCGGTCCCGGCCGCCGGGTGCTGGCGCTCGACCGCCTCCCGTCCCTGCCGCCGACCAGGCCGGAGGTCGACGTGCGGCCGGAGCACCTGCATCACGTGATCTTCACCTCGGGCTCCACCGGCACGCCCAAGGCCGTGGCCGCCGAGCACCGCAGCGTGGTGGGCTACCTGGGCGGCATGCTGCCGCGGATCAACGTGCCGGGCGGATCGTACGCGGTGGTGTCCACTCCCGCCGCCGACTTCGGGCTCACCTGCGTGTTCGGCGCCCTGACCACGGGCGGGACGGTGCACCTGGTGGCGCGGGAGACCGCGATGGACCCCGACGCGTTCGCCGGATACCTGAGCGCGCACCACATCGACGTGGTCAAGTGCGTGCCCAGCCACCTGGAGCTGCTGGCCTCCGGCGGTGACCTGGCCGCGGTGCTGCCGGACAAGCTGCTGATCCTGGCGGGAGAGGCCTGCCCCTGGGATCTGGTGGAGCGGGCCAGGGCCGCGCGGCCGGGACTGCGGATCCAGAGCCACTACGGGCACACCGAGTCCACGATGATCTGCCTGGTCTGCGACACCGAGGAGATCCCGGCCGAGCACCGGGCCGGGATCGTGCCGCTGGGCCGGCCCCTGCCCGGGGTGTACGGGCACCTGGTGGACGCGGACATGCGGCCGGTGCCGGTCGGGGTGCCGGGCGAGCTGGTGGTCGGCGGCCCGGGGGTCACCCGCGGCTACATCGGCCTGCCCGAGCTGACCGCGGAACGGTTCGTGCCCGACCCGCTGACCGGGCAGGGGCGCTGCTACCGCAGCGGCGACCTGCTGCGGGTCACGGCCGACGGGCGGGTGGAGTTCCGCGGCCGGGTGGACGACCAGGTCAAGGTGCGCGGCTACCGGGTCGAGCTGGGCGAGGTCACCACCGCGCTGCGGGCCCTGCCCCAGATCGCCGAGGCCGTGGTGCTTCCGGTGGGCGAGGGGAAGGCCCGGCAGCTCGCCGCCTGGGTGACACCGTCCACCGTGGACACCTCGGCGGTCCGGTCCGCGCTGCGGGAGCGGCTGCCCGACTACATGGTCCCGGCCCAGCTCGTCGTGCTCGACCGGCTCCCGCTCAACCCGAACGGGAAGATCGACCGGGCCGCCCTGCCCGCGCCGCAGCCGGAGACCACCGAGTTCGTGCCGCCCTCCACCGCCGGCGAGGAGCTGGTCGCCCGGGCCTGGGCCCAGGTGCTCGGCGTGGCCGAGGTCGGGGCGCACGACGACTTCTTCGCCCTGGGCGGGGACTCCTTCGCCGCGGTGCGCGCGGTCAAGGAGATCGGCTGCGGCCTGCGGGTGATCGACCTGTTCACCCGGCCCACGGTCGCCGAGCTGGCCGCGTTCCTGGAGCGCGAGGACGGCGGCGGGCTGCTGCACCGCCTGGGCGGTGGCCGTACCAGCGAGTTCACTCTGGTGTGCGTGCCGTACGGCGGCGGATCGGCGGCGGTCTACCAGCCGCTGGCCTGGGCCCTGGGCGAGCGGGTGGAGGTGCTTTCGGTGGAGTTGCCGGGCCACGACCCGGCCCGGCCGGAGGAGATGCCGCTGCCGCTGGAGGAGCTGGTGGAGGTGCTGGCCGCGGAGGTGGCCAAGACCGCGTCCGGCCCGATCGCGATCTACGGTCACTGCGTGGGTTCCGCCCCCGCGGTCGCCCTGGCCCGCAGGCTGGAGGCGGACGGGGTCCCCGTGCTGGGCGTGATCGCGGCCGCGAGCTTCCCCAGTGCCCAGCTGCCCGGCATCGGCCGGCGGCTCTTCCGCGGTGACCGCCTGGTCTCCGACCGGATGTTCCGGGACGCGCTGCGGGCCACGGGCGGGCTGCTGGAGGACATGGACGAGGCCGCCAAGCAGGTCGCGGTGCGGGCGATGCGCCACGACGCCGGCCAGGCGCGGGAGTGGTTCGGCCGCGAGCTGGCCGACGCGGGAACGCCGCTGCGCGCCCCGATCCTGTGCGTGGTGGGGGAGCGGGACCGGGCCACCGAGCTGTACCAGGAGCGGTACGCCGAGTGGGCGGCCTTCGCACCCAGGGCCGAGGTGGCCGTGCTGCCCCGCGCCGGCCACTACTTCCTGCGGCACCAGGCCGAGCCGCTGGCCGCCCTGATGATCGAACACCTGCGGAGCTGGGCGTCCGGGCGGCTGCCCGGCCCGGTGCGCCCACCCGACCGGACCGGCCTGCGCCCCTTCTACGCCGTCGCGGGCGGGCAGTTCGTCTCGGCGGTGGGCACGGCGCTGAGTTCGTTCGCCCTCGGGGTCTGGGCCTACCAGGGCAGCGGCCGGATTCTGGATCTGGCCCTGGTCGTGATGCTGTCCCAGATCCCGGCCGTGCTGCTCACCCCGCTGGGCGGTGCGCTGGCCGACCGGGTGGACCGGCGCCGGATCATGCTGGTCAGCGACGCGGTCTCCGGGCTGGCCATGGCCGCGCTGGTCCTGCTGCTGGTCACCGACCGGCTGGCGCTGTGGAACGTGTGCCTCATCGTCGGCCTCACCTCACTGACCACCGCCTTCCAGCAGCCCGCCTATCTGGCCGCGATCGCGCAGCTGGTGCCCAAGCCGTACCTGCCGCAGGCCAACGCCGTGGCCAACCTGGGTTTCGGGGTCGGCAACGTGGTGGCCCCGCTCGCCGGCGGCGCGTTGATCGGCATGTTCGGGCTGTCCGCGGTGGTGGCCATCGACGTGGTCTCGTTCGGGATCGGGGTGGTGACCCTGCTGGCGGTCCGGTTCCCCGACCGGCTGTTCCACCGGCAGGAGGAGACGTTCCGGGCGGCGCTGACCGGCGGCTGGCGGTTCCTCCGCCGGCGCCGGCCGCTGCTGGTGATGGCGGTCTACTTCGCGGTGGTCAACTTCTGCACCGCGCTGATGTGGGTACTGGTCACCCCGGTCGTGCTGGCCATCGGCTCTCCGACCGCCCTGGGTACGGTGACCGCGGTCGGCGGCCTCGGCGCGGCCGTGGGCACCGCGGTGGTGCTGGTGTGGGGCGGGACCCGGCGCCGGGCCACCGGCATGATCGGCTTCGTGGTCGGGTCCGGGATCGGCGTGGTGCTGATGGGCGTGTGGCCGGCGGTGTGGCTGGTCGCGGCCGGCCTGTTCCTCCGGCTGGCCTGCATGAGCATCGGCAACGCGCACTGGCTGTCCATCATCCAGGTGAAGGTGGGGCCGGAGCTGCAGGGCCGGGTCCTGGCCGTCAACGTCATGCTGGCCACGGCCATGCAGCCGCTGGGCTTCCTGACCGCCGGTCCGCTGGCCGACTGGGCACAGTCGTACACCTCGGGCCCCGGCCGGGGCGCGGCGGCGGTGCTGCTGGTCAGCGGCGTGTTCCTGGCGGTCTGGGGGCTGCTCGGGCTGCGCTACCGCCCGCTGCACCACCTGGAGGACCTGGTCCCCGACAGCGCGCCGCCGCCCGAGGCCGAGGCCGACCTGGACGCCATCCAGGACGGGGTGCTGAGCAGATGAGCCTGGTAACGGCGGCCGACGTGGCCGCTGCCACGGCCCGGATCGCGCCCTCCGTGCTGCGCACACCGCTGCTGCGCCTGCCCGGCGAACGGCTCTGGGTCAAACCGGAGAACCGGCAGCCCACCCGCTCGTTCAAGGTGCGGGGCGCGGTGAACGCCGTGGGACTGCTGGCCGAGCGGGACGTCGGGCACGTCATCGCCCAGTCCTCCGGCAACCACGCCCAGGCCATCGCCTACGCCGCCGGCGAGCACGGCCTGCGGGCGACCGTGGTCCTGCCCGACACCGCGCCGGAGCTGAAGGTGCTGGCCGCCCGCAGGCTCGGCGCCGAGGTGGTGATCGCACCGCCGGCCCTGCGGGAGGTCACCTGCCTGGCCCTGGCCGACCGGCTCGCGGCCACGGTGGTCCGCTCCGACGATTTCGACATCATCGCCGGGCACGGCAGCGCCGGGACCGAGATCTGCCGGGATCTGCCCCGCGCGGGCACGATCCTGGTGCCGGTCTGCAACGGCGGCCTGCTGGCCGGCGTCGCGGTCGCGGCCAAGGCCGTCGACCCGGCGATCAGGGTGATCGGCGTCGAGCCCGAGCTGGCCGCCGACGGCGTGGCCAGTTTCCGCTCCGGCCGGCGCACCGCGTGGCCGGTGCAGCAGACCTACCGCACCCGGGCCGACGGGCTGCGCGCCCCGGTCCTGGGCGCCCTGGCCTGGGAGCACATCCACCGGTACGTGGACGACATGGTGACCGTGAGCGAGGACGACATCGGGGCCGCCGCCGACCTGCTCTGGCAGGAGCTGGGGGAACGCGCCGAGCCCAGCGGCGCGGTGACCACCGCGGCCTACTTCGCGCACCGGGCCACGCTGCCGGCCGGACCCGTGGTGGCCGTCCTCTCCGGCGGCAACGTGGCGGCCCATCCCGATGCCGGCGACATGAGGGAGCGTTCACTCATCCGGGGTCTGTGACCGGCCGGGCGCCGGCGGGCCTTCGGGGAGGCCGGGGGCGGAGATCGGCGGTGGAGGGCCGCAAACGCCGGACCGCCGCCTCCGGGGTCGAGCGACCCCGGAGGCGGGCGCCACCGCGCCGTGGGCGGCGGCCGACCGGCCCGGCCGGGGTCAGGCGCTCAGCTCGATGGCGGCGGCGGGACAGACGGCGGCGGCCTCGCGGACCAGGACGTGCTGCTCCGCGCCCGGCTCGGGATCGAGCAGGATGACGATGCCGTCCTCCTCCCGCTGGTCGAAGACCTCCGGCGCGATCAGCACGCACTGGCCCGCGCCGCAGCACTTGGCCTCGTCAACGGTGACTTTCATACCGGGTTCCTCTCTGTCGGGTGTGGCGGTGCCGGGTCACCAGCGGACCGGGACCTTGCGCAGGCCGCCGACGGCCAGCCCTTCCACGCGTTCCAGCTCCGCCACGGGGACGGCCAGCTCCAGGGACGGGAGTCTGCGCAGCAGCACCTCGAGCACGACCTGCAGCTCGGTGCGGGCCAGCGCCTGGCCCAGGCAGGAGTGGGCCCCGGCGCCGAAGGCCAGGTGCGGGTTCGGGCTGCGGCTCAGGTCCATCTCGGCGGCGGCCTCGAAAGCGCTCTCGTCGCGGTTGGCCGCGGCCATGCTGCACACCACGGTGGTGCCGCGGGGCAGGACCGTGCCGCTGACCTCGGTCTGCTCGCGCAGGTAGCGGGGCAGGCCGAAGCCGGAGTTGGCGTCGAGCCGCAGCGTCTCCTCCACCGCCGTGCGGATCAGCGACGGGTCGGCCAGCAGCCGCTCCCACCGGCTGCGGTCGGCCAGCAGCATGGAGACCATCTTGCCGATCATGTTGGCGGTGGTCTCGTGCCCGGCCACCAGCAGAGCCATGCCGGTGACCAGGATCTGGATGTCGGACAGCCCGCCGTCCTCGGGGCCGCCGGCCGCGATCAGCTCGCTGAGCAGGTCCTCGCCCGGCTCGGCGCGCTTGGCGGTGATGTGACCGGACATGTACTGGACGAACTCGCCCTGGGCGGCCTCGATCTCGGCCTGGCTGTAGCGGGTGAGGTTGAGCATGGTGTCGGACCAGTAGGAGAACCGGTCCCGGTCCGCGGCCGGCACGCCGAGCATGTCGCAGATGACGTAGACCGGCAGCGGGAAGCCCAGGTCGGCCCTGAGGTCGCCGGGCCGGCCGCGCTTGACCATGTCGTCGACGAGCCGCTCGGCGATCTCCGCCATCGTGGGCCGCAGCGCGGCCATCCGCTTGGCGGTGAACCACTTGCCGACCAGGCGCCGCCAGTGCTGGTGCTCCTCGCCTCCGTCGGGGATGATCTGCGACATCTCGCTGTTGAACACCCCACCCCCCTCGGCCGACAGCCGGGCCGCGTCGGGCGCGGTGAGCTGGCGGGTGAAGCGCGGGTCGGCGAGGACCCGCTTGACGTCCTCGTAGCGGGTCAGCAGCGTCGCCTGGTCGCCGCTGGGCAGTGTCACCCGGGCCACCGGACACTTGCCGCGCAGCTGCGCCCATTCGGCGGGCGGCTCCAGCGCCGTGTCGTTGGGGATCGGGTAGTTCAGGACCTGCTCGTCGAGACTCATTCGGCATCTCCTTTGAACGGATGGTCGGCTTTGAACGGATGGTCGGCCGCCTGCGGACAGGCGGCTGGTCGGTTCGTCCCCGCCGCCGTCACGCCGGCGCGAGGGGCTGGGCGTCCTGCCGGGTGCCGAGGGCCCGCTGCCTCAGCAGGCGGGCCTGCTTGGCCATGTTCCAGCCGAGCACGCCGGTGACCCGGCCGCCCTCGCGGTAGAGGGCGGCGAAGCGGTGCTGCGCGGGGTCGCCTTCGGCGATGGTCACCTCGGCCGCCGGCGACGGCAGGCCGTGGGCCTGGATCTTGACGTCGTACTGGTCTGTCCAGAAGTAGGGGACCGGCGTGTAGGGGCGGTCGGCGCCGAGGATGTTGGCCGCCACCACCTGGGCCTGTTCGGTGGCGTTGGTGCGGTTCTCCAGGCGCAGCCGCCTGCCGAGCCCCTCGTGCTCCCAGGAGGCGACGTCCCCGACGGCGTAGACGCCCTCGGCGGCGCGGCAGCGCGAGTCGCACTCCACCCCGTCGCCCACGGTGAGCCCGCTGCCCTCCAACCAGCCGGTCGCCGGGCGGGAACCGATGGCCACCACGACCGTGTCGGCGGGCAGGAGCTCGCCGGTGACCAGCCGTACTCCCGTGACCCGTCCGCCGGCGCCCGTCAGCCCTTCGACCGTGACGCCGAGCCGCAGCCGGACCCCGCGCTCGGCGCGCACCCGGGCGAGCATCGCGCCGACCACGCCGCCGAGCCGGTCGGCCAGGGGGGCCGGGCCCATCCCGGCGAGGGTGACGTCGAGGCCCATGCCGCAGGCGGTGGCGGCGATCTCCGCGCCCAGCACCCCCTCGCCCACGACCACGAGCCGCTCGGCGGCGGCCAGGTCGCGGCGGAGCGCGAGCGCGTCGTCCAGGGCACGCAGTACGTGCACGCCCGCCAGCCCCTCCTGGCCGGGCAGCCGGCGGGGGGTCAGGCCGGTGGCGACGACCAGCGCGTCGCCACGTAGCACGCGGCCGGAGGCCGTGCGCACCTCGCGGGCGGCGGCGTCCAGCTCGACGGCGGCCTCACCCGGCACGGACTCGGCGTGCAGGGCCTCCAGCTGCGTCTGGCTGCGGAGCCGGGCACGGGACGGTTCCCAGGCGCCGGCCAGGACCTGCTTCGACAGCGGCGGCCGGTCGTAGGGGAGATGGGGTTCGGCGTCCAGAAACGTCAGCCTGCCCTGGTAGCCGTGCCGCCGCAGCGCCTCCGCCGTGCTCAGACCGGCGGCCGACGCGCCGACGATCAGGACGCTCCCGGGCGGGGTCACGGGACGTCGCTCAGGTGGAGGGCGGCGGGTCGCCCCAAACGTATCCGCATATGTCGTGGTCCTTCCGATCGTCCCACGTCACCAGGCTAACCTACACGTGTAGGTAATCGTACATGTGTAGGTTGACGGTAGGGTGAGAGGCGTGGCCACGACAAAAGACGGCAGCACTCCATCGGGCGACCGGCGCGTGCGCCGCACCCACGCGGCCCTCGCGCACGCGCTGATCCAGCTCGTCGAGGAGCAGGACCTGGCCCGGATCGGCGTCGCCGACGTCGCCGAACGCGCCGGCGTGAGCCGCTCGACCTTCTACGACCACTATCGGGACGTCCACGAGCTGGCCGAGGTCGCCTGCACCGCGATGATCGACGACTTGATCGAGTCCTTGCCCGGCCCTGACCCCGGCTCGGCGGACCCGGAGCCGGAGGCGACCCGGTCGCTGGAGGCGTTCTTCGCCAGCCTCGCCGAGCACACCGGGCTCTACCGCGGCCTGCTGGGGCCGCAGGGCAGCGCGCGTGTCGTCGACCACATCCGCCGCCGTATCGCCGCGACCGTCCACGACCACCTGCGCCGGGCCACCGCCGGCGGCGACCTCCCGGAGCGGACCGGTCCGCCGCTGGACATCCCGCACGACGTCCCGGCCGCGTTCACCGCCGGGGCGCTCATCGGCGTGGCCGCCGACTGGCTGCAGCGCGGATGCCCGCGGTCTCCGGCCGAGATGGCCGCCCTGACCTGGCCGCTGTTCACCACGCTCTACCGCGTCGACGCGGGCCGGCGGTGAGCGGGACGCGCGCGCCGGGCAGGCCGGCCACCGTTCACCCGATCGGCGCCCGCGCGGCGAGGCGCACGGTGGCGTTCAACGGCAGGTCGGCGGCCGAGCGTCCGGCGAGCACCGTGAAGGCGCCCTCCTCGGCGTGCCAGGCGTGCCGTCCGGCCGACCAGTATCCCCACTGTCGTCGGTGTCGCCGGGGGAGCGGGGTACGGTCCGGGAGACCGCCGTGGCGAGGCGGCGGTCTCCCGGGCCGGCTCAGCCGCGCCAGCCGCCGCCGTCCACCCCGCCCGGGACCTCGGCGGTGGGGTCGTAGGGGGTGCGGGTGAAGACGAAGGTGTTGAGGTCGAGGTGGCCGGGTGAGCCGTCGGCCCGGCGGACCAGACGCAGCGTCTCACCGGCGTAGTAGCCGTCCAGCCCGAGCCAGGTGCCGTCGGCCTGGGCGGCGAACCGGGAGGCCCGGCCGGTGCCGCCGATCGGGTCGAGGGAGATGCCGCGCTCCGGCAGCAGCCGCAGCGTGTAGGCGCTGGGCCCCCAGTACCACGGGCCGGTCAGCTCCAGCAGGTCGGCGTCCGCCGCGACGGGCTCCCACTCGGCCGGCAGGCGCGGCTCGTGCTCGTCGAGGACGGCCAGCAGCTCGGTCAGCAGGGTGCGGCTCACCCCGGAGGTGGTGTTGGCCATGAACAGCACGCCCACCCGGTCGGCCGGGTCGGCCCACACCGTGGCCAGGAAGCCCGGCATGGAACCGGAGTGGCCGGCCAGGCGGCGCCCGCCCGCCCGGGCCAGCTGCAGGCCCAGGCCGAATCCGACGGTCCAGGCGTCGCCGTCGTCGACGATCGCCGGCTCGCGCATCTCGGCCAGCGTGGCCGGGTCGAGGACGCCGGCGGTTTCACCGGCCAGGAACGCCGCCCACCGGGCGAGGTCGGCGGGGGTGGACCACAGCTGCCCGGCCGGGGCCATGGCGACCGCGTCGTGCTCGGGCTCGGGCAGCAGCACGTCCGCCCACGGGTGCACGGCGTAGCCGGTGGCGTGCGGGGCGAGCGGCCGGGGCGTGGTCCGGCGCATGCCCAGCGGCTCCAGGATCTCCGCCTGCACGGCCTGCGCCCAGGTCACGCCCCGGTGCCGGGCGACCAGCTCGCCCAGCAGGGCGAAGCCCAGGTTGGAGTAGTGGAAGCGGCGGCCGGGCCGGTGCCGGGCGGTCTCCGGGCCGAGCAGCCCGATGAGCTCCTCCAGCGGCATGCCCGGCGTCCGCTCCCACCACTGGCCGGGCGGCTCGGCGGTCAGCCCGGCGGTGTGCGACAGCAGCTGGGCGATGGTCACGTCACCGACCGGCGTGCCGGGGACGTGCTTGCCGATCGGGTCGAGCAGGTCCACGCGGTCCTCGTCGCGCAGCCGCATGACCACGGTGGCCACCATGCTCTTGGTGATGGAGCCGATCCGGTATTGGGTGTCCTCGGTGGGCGCGACCCCCTCGACCCGGCCGCGCGAGCCGTACCAGGCGATCCGCCCGTCGCGCACCACGGCCGCCGCAAGGGACGGCAGCCGCGACCCCGCCTGCTCCACCGCGATCCTCCGCAGCAGCGCGCGAGCCGTACTCTCCAGAACCGGCGACATCAGATGACCCCTCCCCGACACGACGTGACGCCCCAAGGCTAGTGCCGGGCGAGCCCGGCCAACATCCCCGGCAGCTCCCGCCGGTGTGTCACGGTCAGCCGCCGCGTCGCACGGGTGATCGCCACATACAGATCATGGCCGCCCATCGGTGTCTGGGCCAGGATCTCGCCGGGTTCGACGACCACCACGGCGTCGAACTCCAGCCCCTTGGAGGCGGTGACGGTCAGGACCGCGACGGGGGAGTCCAGGATGTCGTCGTGGCCGGGGAAGAGCGCGGCGATCCGGGGACGACGGGCGTCGGGGACGACGACGGCCAGGCGGCCCTCACCGATCCGCGCGAGCTCGCCCTCGACCAGGGCCGCCAAGGCGCCCGGGGCGTCGGGGTCGAGGAGCACGGCGCGCGGCGGGCTCCCGCCCTCGCGGACCGACTCCGGGGGCCGCCGGCCGGGCGCGACCGCCGCGAGCACGTCGGCGGCCACTTTCATGATCTCCGCCGGGGTCCGGTAGTTGACCAGCAGGCGTTCCTCCCGCCAGCGGCCCTTGACGTAGCGGTCGAGCATCTCGCCCCAGGACCGGGCCCCGGCGGCCGACCCGGTCTGGGCGATGTCACCCACGACGGTCAGCGACCGGGACGGGATCCGGCGCATCACGGTCCGCCAGGCCATCGCCGACAGTTCCTGCGCCTCGTCCACGATGACGTGCCCGTAGGCCCAGCGCCGGTCGGCCCCGGCCCGCTGGGCGGTGGTCATGGCCGGCTCGGGCGTCTCGTGACGTGCGGCCAGCGTGGCGGCCTCCATCATCCGGTCCTCCAGCAGGCCGGTGAACTCCAGCACGCCCAGCGCGTACCGCTCCCCGGCCTCGCGCTCGTGCTCGGCCGGCTCCCGGGCCGCCCCGGTCTCGGTCTCGTCCTCGCCGAGGAGCTCGGCGGCCTCGTCCAGCAGCGGGACGTCGCC
>NZ_JBSFPS010000299.1:0-12099 GCF_053588315.1 Streptosporangium sp. NPDC003464
CCAGTGCGACAACTGCGGCAACCAGCTCGACCCGATCCAGCTCATCAACCCGGTCAGCAAGATCAACGGTGAGACGCCGATCTTCGTCGAGACCGAGCACTTCATGCTCGACCTGCCGGCCTTCGCCGAGGTGCTCGGCTCCTGGCTGCAGTCCAAGCAGGGCGACTGGCGGCCCAACGTGCTGAAGTTCGCCCTCAACCTCCTGGGCGACCTGCAGCCCCGGGCGATCAGCCGCGACCTCGACTGGGGCGTGCCGATCCCGCTGGAGGGCTGGAGCGAGCAGGCCAACAAGCGGCTCTACGTCTGGTTCGACGCCGTCATCGGCTATCTCAGCGCCTCCATCGAGTGGGCCCGCCGCTCCGGCGACCCGGACGCCTGGCGGCAGTGGTGGCAGAACCCCGAGGCCCGTGGTTACTACTTCATGGGCAAGGACAACATCGTCTTCCACGCCGAGATCTGGCCGGCGATCCTGCTCGGCTACAACGGCCAGGGGGCCCGCGACGGCGCCCCCGGCTCGCTCGGCGCGCTGAGCCTGCCGTCGGAGGTCGTCTCCAGCGAGTTCCTGACCATGGAGGGGCGCAAGTTCTCCTCCTCCCGCCAGGTCGTCATCTACGTGCGCGACTTCCTGGCCCGCTACGACGCCGACGCGCTGCGCTACTACATCGCGGTGGCCGGCCCGGAGAACCAGGACACCGACTTCACCTGGTCGGAGTTCCTCAACCGCAACAACGGCGAGCTGGTGGCGGCCTGGGGAAACCTGGTCAACCGCTCGATCTCGATGGCCGCCAAGAACTTCGGCGTCATCCCCGAGGCGGGCGACCTCACCGACGCCGACCGCGCGATGCTGGAGCGGAGCCGGTCGGCCTTCCCGAAGGTCGGCGCCGAGCTTGAGCGCTCCCGGTTCAAGAACGGGATCACCGAGGCGTTCGACGTCATCCGCGAGGCCAACAAATATCTGGCCGAGCAGGAGCCGTGGAAGATCAAGGACAACCCCGAGCGGGTCAAGTCCATCCTCCACGTGGCCCTGCAGGTCGTCGACGACGCCAAGACCATGCTCACCCCCTTCCTCCCCAACTCCTCCAACAAGGTCTACGAGATGCTCGGCGGCACCGGCCTGTGGTCGGGCATGCCGGAGATCGAGGAGGTCGACGAGGAGGGCGGCCGCACCTACCCGATCATCACCGGCTCCTACGAGGGCGCCGCGCGCTGGGAGTCCACCCCGATCCGGGCCGGCATCCCGCTCGCCCCGCCGACCCCGCTGTTCCCCAAACTCGACCCCAAGATCGTCGATGAGGAGCTCGCCCGTCTGAGCGGGTGAGACGGGCCGCCCAGGCCCGCGCCCGGCGCGGGCCTGGGCGGCACCTCGATAGGTTGGACGGTGTGAGCACGACGAAGCTTCCCGCCGCCCCCGAGCCCCTGGCCACCGAGGTGTTCGACAGCCACTGCCACCTGGACATCATGGTGGGCAACCGCCAGGCGTCCTCCGGAGACCCCGTCGCCCAGGCCGCTCAGGCGGCCCGGGCGAGCGTCGAGGGGATCCTGCGGGAGGCCCGCGCGGTCGGCGTGACCCGGCTCGTCACGATCGGCTACGACCTGCCGTCCTCCCGCTGGAACGCCGAGACCGCGGGGCTCCACGACGGCGTCTACGCCGGGGTGGCGATCCACCCCAACGAGGCGCACGCCTCGACGCCGGAGACCCTCGCCGAGATCGAGGAGCTCGCCCGCCTCCCGCACGTCAGGGCGGTGGGGGAGACCGGGCTCGACTACTACCGCGACTGGGCCTCCAAGGACGACCAGCACGCCAGCTTCCGGGCCCACATCGAGATCGCCAAGCGGACCGGCAAGGCCCTGGTGATCCACGACCGCGAGGCCCACGACGACGTGCTGCGCGTGCTGGCCGAGCAGGGCGCCCCGGACGTCGTGGTCTTCCACAGCTTCTCCGGCGACGCCGAGATGGCCCGGCAGTGCGTCGAGGCCGGTTACTTCATGTCCTTCTCCGGGCCGGTCACCTACAAGAACGCCGCCTACCTCCGCGAGGCCGCGGCGGTCGCGCCCAAGGAGCTGATGCTCGTCGAGACGGACGCGCCCTACCTCCCGCCGACGCCGCACCGGGGCAAGCCCAACGCGCCCTATCTCATCCCCCTCACGCTCCGCTGCCTGGCCGAGGTCAAGGGGATGGGCGCGGACGAGCTGGCCGCGGCCGTCAACGCCAACGGGGAGACCGTCTTCGGCCACTGGTGACCGCCCCCGCCCGGCCGTCCCGCCCGGCCGTCCCGCCCGGCCGTCCCGCCCGGCTGTCCCGTCCGGTCGTCTCGTCCCGCCCCACCGCGCGGCCCCCCTGCGCGGCGCCGGGGCGGCGGGGAGCGTGACCGCACCCGCCCGTCCCGGCGGACGGCGGGCGGTCAGCCCACCGCCGCGCCGAAGTCGGCAGAGCCGCCGCCGGCGACGCCGGGCACCTCGCCGGTCCCCGGCGAGAGCGGGATCCCGGTGGCGTCGTTGCGGCCCAGCAGCGTCACCGCCCCCGCGGCGCCCCGGTCCGGCGCGCCGACCACCAGGCGGTTCCCGCTGAACCCCACCGACCAGCCGGAGCGGTCACCGGGCCCACCCCGCCCGACCAGCCGGGCCCGCCCCGGCTCCCGCACCGGCGTCAGCCATACGCCGCCCCGCTGGTCCGGCCCGTCGAACGGGACGCCGACGGCCAGCCGGGCGCCCGCCTCCCCGGTGAAGGCCAGCGAGAAGCCGTACCCCTCGCCCGCGGCGCCCTCCGCCCCCTGGTCGAAGGCGCCCGCGGCGGTGATCTCCGCGGTGCTGGACGCCTGGAAGAGCCGGACCAGCCCGGAGTCCTTCACCCGGCCGCCGTCGCCGAGCGGCGCGCTCACCGCCAGGTAGGCCACGTCGCCCTCCTCGGCGTAGGCCATCGCGTAACCGAACCGGTCGCCCGCGCCGGCGTCGGTGAGCTCGTGGAGGCTCCATCCCCGGCCGGCGTACGTCTCCCGGGAGCCGCGCACGTCGTAGATCACGGAGATCGCCCCCGAGTCGGGCGTGCCCGCGCCGTCCTGCCGCCCCGGCCCGTCGTCGTTCTCGTACGGCGCGCCGACCGCGAGGTCCGGCTCGCCGGGTGCGCCGCCCAGCCTGCCGACCGCCACGGACCAGCCGAACAGGTCGCCGGTCTCGCCGTTGCCGGAGACACCCCCGGTGTCCTGGGAGATCCGCCTGCCCCTGCCGAGCGTGCCGGCCTCGAACAGGTACGCCGCCCCGGCGTCGGTCACCCCGCCGACGTCCTCGTACGGCGCGCCGACCGCCACCACGCCTCCGCCGGAGGCCAGGGACCAGCCGAAGTGGGCGTCGGCCTCCGGTCCGGGGGCGACCACGCGGACCGCCGCCCGCTCCGCACCGCCGTACACGGCGTAGACCGCGCCCGCGTCGGCCCGTCCCGACACGTCGGCGTACGGCGCGCCGATCAGCAGGTCCGCGCACCGGTCGGCGTCGAGGTGGGTCAGCTTCACCGACCATCCGAAGCCGTCGCCCGCGGCGGGTACGGGGGCGCTCACGGCCCTGCCGCCCGTGCCCCGCCCGAACAGCACGTGCACGCTGCCGGCGCCGTCGACCCCGCCGGGGGCGGCGAACGGGTCGCCGACCACCGTGTCGTCGGTGCCGTCGCCGTCGAAGTCGCTCGCGCCCGCCCCGGAGCAGTCGGCGACGGAGACCGCGGGGACGGAGACCGCGGAGGCGGCGGGCAGCAGCGGGAGCGCGGCCGCGAGCAGCAGGGACGCCAGGATTCTCACGACAGCCTCACCTCGATCTCCGTCCCGCCCTCGATCACCCGGCCGGTCAGCTTCAGCGGCCTGCGGACCGGGGGCAGGTCGTAGACGAGCACGCCGTCCACCCTGCCGCCGGGGGCCAGAGCGGCCGGCAGGCCGGTCGAGACCGGCTCGGGGCTGTGGACCGCCCCGCGGTCGTCCAGCAGGGTGAGGGGGGCGCGGCTGAGCGGCGCCGCCCTGCCGGTGGCGTTGAGCAGGGTCCACCGGAGCACGCAGAACCGGCCGCGGGCCGGGACGGCGCCCCGGTAGCCGATCAGGCCGCACTGCGGGGCCCGCGGGATGATCAGTTGCGGGTCCTCGATGAGGGAGCCGGTGGCGATCCGCCTGCCCACGTCGGTGGCGCCGGTCGGGGCGACGCTCTCCCCCCGCGGCCCCTGCGTGGCCCTGTCGCCGGCGTTGACCAGCACGAGGGCCGTGACCGCCAGGGCCGCCGCCACGGCCGGTACGGCGAGCAGCCGGCGCCGTCGCGAGGGCCTCCCGGCGGGAGCCGCGCCGGGCGGCGCGGGAGCCGTACCCGGCGGGACGGGCCGCGTCCCGGGTGGGGCGGCCGCGGCCCGGGACGGCGAGGCCGAGGGGGCGTCCGTGCCCGGGACGGCCAGGGGCCGGGTGGAGTCGGGCTCCACATCGGCGGGAGGCTCCCACGACCGGTTCAGCATGTCGGTGGCGAGGGTGGGCGGGTCCGCCGTGGCCGGTGCCGCGATCCCGCCGCCGACCAGGGCGATCAGCAGATCCTGGGCGGTGGGCCGCTGGTAGGGGTCCATCGCGGTGGCCCGGCGGACCAGGTCGTCGAGCGGCGCGGGCAGCGCGCCCAGGTCGGGCGGGCTGTTCAGCAGCCGGGTGGCCATGGTGATCAGGTCACCCCGGCCGTAGGGGTGGCGGCCGTTGCCCGCGTAGGCGACCAGGCACCCCCAGGCGAAGACGTCGGCGGCCGGGGTGATCTCCAGGCCGCGCACCTGCTCGGGGGCCCACCAGCCGGGGCTGCCGAGGACCTCGCCCGACTGGGTGAAGCCCTGGGTGGAGTCCAGCGCCCGGGCGATGCCGAAGTCGATCACGCGGGGCCCGGACATCGACAGGATCACGTTGGCGGGTTTGAGGTCGCGGTGGACCAGCCCGGCGACGTGGATGGCGGCCAGCGCGGCGGCGACCCCGAGGGCCACGCCGTGCAGGGGGCCGGGTTCGAGCGCGCCGTGCAGCGCGATCTGGCGGGACAGCGGCGTGCCTGCGATGTATTCGGTGACCATGTACGGACGGTCGTCCTCGGCGTTGCCGTTGTCGAGCACCTGGGCGGTGCAGAAGGAGGCCACCCGCCGGGCGTTGCGCACCTCCGCGTGGAACCGAGCGGCGAACCCGTCCTCGACCGCGAACTCGGCCTTGACCATCTTGAGCGCCACCGGCCGGCCGGTGGGGGCCAGCGCGAGGTAGACGGTGCCCATGCCTCCCTCGCCGAGGCGGCCGAGCAGCCGGTAGTCCCTGACCTGCTCGGGATCGCCGGGGCGCAGCCCCTCGGCGCCGGCCTGGCTCACGTCCTCACCACGGGGCGGATCCCCTTCCTCGCCGACGATCCCCCGTGTGGCAACGTTATCCATAACGGAACCTCTCGTGTCCATCACGCGCCATCGCACTCTGTTCGATGCGCGAAACTTGTCGGATGACGTGGGGAGTGCAGCCGTGAGCGAACGCAGCGGACGAACGAACAGCAACAGCGGCCCGGTGGACGCAGGCGTCGTCCCTCCGGGCGGGGCACCAGCATGAGCCTTCTCGGTCCGGTGGAAATACGTAATTTGGCGGAGAAGCTGGATATCCGGCCGACGAAGAAGCTCGGCCAGAACTTCGTGATCGACGGCGGCACGGTCCGCCGGATCGTCCGGGTCGCCGGGCTGCGGCCCGACGACGTGGTCATCGAGGTCGGCCCCGGTCTGGGCTCGCTCACCCTCGCGCTGCTCCCCGAGGTCCGCCACGTGGTGGCGGTGGAGATCGACCCGGTCCTGGCCGCCCAGCTCCCGCTGACCGTCGCCGAGCGCGCCCCGGAGTCCGCCGGGCGCCTCACCGTCGTGCTGGCCGACGCCCTGCGGGTCCAGCCCGGCGACCTGCCGGAGGACGGGCCGACCGCGCTGGTGGCCAACCTGCCCTACAACGTCTCCGTCCCGGTGGTGCTGCACCTGCTGGAGACCCTGCCGTCCCTGCGCAGCATCCTGGTCATGGTCCAGTCCGAGGTCGCCGACCGGCTGGCCGCCGTGCCCGGCTCCAAGATCTACGGCATCCCCTCGGTCAAGGCGGCCTGGTACGCCGACGTCCGCCGGGCCGGGCCCGTCGGCCGCACGGTCTTCTGGCCGGTCCCCAACGTCGACTCCGGCCTCGTCGCGATGGCGCGCCGCGAGCCCCCGGCGACCAAGGCCACCCGCGAGGAGGTCTTCGCCGTCGTGGACGCCGCCTTCGCCCAGCGCCGCAAGACCCTGCGCGCCGCGCTGGCCTCCTGGGCCGGTACGGCCGCCGCCGCGGAGCGGGCGCTCCGGGCAGCGGGGATCGACCCCGCGCAGCGGGGCGAGCAGCTCACCGTCGAGGATTTCGCGCGGATCGCCGAGCACCGCGCGGAGGCGGAGGCGGCCGGCTGAGGGACCCGCGGAGGGGATCCGTGGAGGGACCCGTGACGGACGCCCGTGGAGGGGCCTGTGCCGGACGCCCGTGGCGGAGATCCGTGGTGGACGCCCGTGGCGGAGGCCCGCCGAGGGGGTCTGCGCGGGGTGGCCGGACACCCCGTTACGATCGGGACCGTGACGAGCAAGCGAGCGCCGATGAGGGACGCATGAACTCCGTGACCGTCCGTGTGCCCGCCAAGGTCAACCTGCAGCTGGCGGTCGGGCCGCTGCGCGACGACGGCTACCACGACCTGGTGAACGTCTTCCACGCCGTCTCGATCTTCGACGAGGTGACGGCCACGGCGGAGACCGGGATGAGCGTCCGGGTCGAGGGCGAGTCCGCCGACCAGGTGCCCGAGGACGACGACAACCTCGCCATCCAGGCCGCCCTCGCGCTGGCCAGGCACGCGGGCCGCTCCTACGGGGTGAACCTGGTCATCCGCAAGGCGATCCCGGTGGCGGGCGGCATGGCCGGCGGCAGCGCCGACGCCGCCGCCGCGCTGGTCGCCTGCAACGAGCTGTGGGGCCTGGGCCTGCCGATCGAGGACCTCCTGGAGATCGCCGCCGACCTCGGCAGCGACGTCCCGTTCGCGCTGCTCGGGGGGACGGCCGTCGGCACCGGCAGGGGAGAGCGGCTCACCCCGCTGGAGGTCGGGGGCACCTTCCACTGGGTGTTCGCCCTGGCCGACGGCGGCCTGTCCACGGCCAGGGTCTACGCCGAGTGCGACCGCCTGCGCGAGGCGACCGGTGAGAAGGTCGCCTGGCCCCAGGCCGCCGACCCGCTGCTGGCCGCGCTCCGCCGGGGCGACGCCAAGGCCCTCGGCGCCGAGCTGGCCAACGACCTGCAGCCCGCCGCCGTGATGCTCCGCCGCTCGCTGGCCCGCACCCTGGAGGCCGGCCGCGAGCACGGCGCCCTCGGCGACCTCGTCTCCGGTTCCGGCCCCACCTGCGCCTTCCTGGCCGATTCCGAGGCCCACGCCGAGCAGCTGGCCCTGTCCCTGAGGGCCGCGGGCGTGGCCCGCGACGTCATCACCGCCTACGGTCCCGTCCCCGGTCCGACGGTGGTATAGGCCGGGAGCCGATACCCTTGTAGGGCGATGAATCTGGTCAATCTTGAGTCGGTCTCCCACTCCTACGGTCCCAAGCCGCTGCTCAGCGACGTCTCCCTCGGCATCGAGGCGGGCGACCGCGTCGGGGTGGTCGGCCGCAACGGCGGCGGCAAGACCACGCTCATCTCGGTGATCGCCGGCGATCTCAAGCCCAACGGCGGGCGGGTCACCCACAGCCGGGGCCTGCACGTCGGCACCCTGTCCCAGGGCGACGACCTCGACCCGGCGCTGTCGGTGCAGGACATCGTCCTGGGGGGCAGGCCCGAGCACGAATGGGCCGGTGACGCGGGCATCCGCGAGATCCTGGCCAGCCTGCTCGGCGACATCGACCTCACCGCGCTCGCCGGCAGCCTGTCGGGCGGTGAGCGGCGCCGCACGGCCCTGGCCAAGCTGCTCATCGACGAGCACGATCTGATCATCCTGGACGAGCCCACCAACCACCTCGACATCGAGGCCATCGACTGGCTGGCCAGGCACCTGTCGGGCCGGAAGACCGCGCTGCTGGTCGTCACCCACGACCGGTGGTTCCTGGACGCGGTCTCCACCAGGACCTGGGAGGTCGTCGACGGCTCGGTCGAGCGCTACGAGGGCGGATACGCCGCCTACGTGCTCGCCAAGGCCGAGCGCGCCCGGATCGCCGCCGCCTCCGAGGCCCGCCGCCAGAACCTGATGCGCAAGGAGATCGCCTGGCTCCGCCGGGGCCCGCCCGCGCGCACCTCCAAGCCCAAGTTCCGCATCGAGGCGGCTCAGGCGCTGATCGCCGACGAGCCCCCGGCCCGGGAGAGCGTCGAGCTGGTCAAGTTCGCCGCCGCCCGGCTGGGCCGTACGGTCTACGACCTGGAGGACGTCACCCTGCACGCCGGCGGTCCGGGGCAGGGCCCGCTGGTCCTCGACCGCTCCACCTGGCAGTTCGGCCCGGGTGACCGGGTCGGCCTGATCGGCGTGAACGGCTCCGGCAAGTCCTCGGTGCTGCGTCTGCTGGCCGACACGGTCCAGCCCGACTCCGGCAGGGTCGTGCGGGGCCGTACGGTCCGCCTGGCGCACCTGTCGCAGGAGCTGGGCGAGCTCGACCCCACGCGCCGGGTGCTGGAGACCGTCGAGGAGGTCCGCAAGTTCATCCAGGTCGGCAAGAAGGAGTGGACCGCCTCCCAGCTCCTGGAGCGCCTCGGCTTCAAGGGCGATGCCCAGTGGAAGGTCGTCGGCGACCTGTCCGGCGGTGAGCGGCGCCGGCTCCAGCTGCTGCGCCTGCTGATGGACGACCCCAACGTGCTGCTGCTCGACGAGCCGACCAACGACCTCGACATCGAGACGCTCAACGAGCTGGAGGACCTGCTCGACGGCTGGCCCGGCACGCTGATCCTGGTCAGCCACGACCGTTACTTCCTGGAGCGGGTCTCCGACCGGATCGTCGCCCTGCTCGGCGACGGAAAGCTGTCGATGCTCCCCGGCGGCGTCGACGAATACCTGGCGCGCCGCGCCTCGGGAGCCGCGCTGTCGGCCCGGGCGGCCTCCGGCGCGGCGGCTCCGGCGACGGCCGCGGCCGCGCCGGCGCCCGCGTCCGGCCTGTCCGCCAAGGAGGAGCGCGAGCTCCGCAAGGATCTCTCCCGCCTGGAGCGCCAGCTCGACAGGCTGAGCGACCGCGAGGCCAAGCTGCACGCCTCCATGGCCGACGCCGCCGCCGACTACGGCCGCCTGGCCTCCCTCGACGCCGAGCTCAAGGACATCCTCGCGGAGAAGGACACGGTCGAGGGCGAATGGCTGGAGGTGGCCGACCGCCTCGGTGAATGAGGTCCGTCCGCCCCGATCGGTTTATCCCGTTCCACCGGGGAAGAGTGCTCAGTGCGCTCCGGTGTCGGTCGCGTCAAAAGGGACGAGTAGCGTGCGCAGCAGGCCCGCAAGGGCCTGCTGTTCATGTTTTCCGAGGCTGGCCAGCAGCTCGCGCTCGCGGCGGAGCAGGTCGGCGAAGGCGCTGTCCACCCGGCTCCGCCCGGCGTCGGTCAGGGAGACCAGGACCCCGCGCCGGTCCTCGGGGTCGGGGCGCCTGCGGACCAGCCCGGCGGCGGCGAGGCGGTCGATCCGGTTGGTCATCGTCCCGGAGGTGACCAGGGTCGCGCGGAGCAGGGCCCCGGGGCTCAGTTCGTACGGCTCGCCGGCTCTGCGCAGGGCCGTGAGCACGTCGAACTCCCAGTTCTCCAGGTCGTGCTCGGCGAAGGAGGCCCGGCGGGCGCGGTCCAGGTGGCGGGCGAGCCGGGAGACCCGGCTGAGCACCTGGAGCGGCTCCACGTCCAGGTCGGGCCGTTCCTGGTGCCAGGCGGCGACCAGCCGGTCGACCTCGTCCGCGTCGTGGTCCGCATGGTGCAGGGTCATGCCACGATTCTATCTCTCTTGACATCGAGATATCCCGCTCGATATCAATTATCTTGATGTCAAGAGATATATGGGACCCCGTGATCTACGGTCGCTACGCCGACGAGCGCGCGCGGCCCTTCTTCGACCTCGTCGCAAGGATATCGGCCGAGCGTCCGGGCTACGTGGTGGACGCCGGCTGCGGCAGCGGCGAGCTCACCGCCGAGCTGGCCAGACGCTGGCCGGAGGCCGACGTCCACGGCTTCGACTCCTCTCCGGCGATGATCGGCGAGGCCCCGGCCGGCGGCCGGCTGACCTTCTCCGTCGGCGACGTCACGCGATGGCGGCCCGAGCGGCCGGTGGACGTGATCGTCTCCAACGCGGTCCTGCAGTGGGTGCCCGAGCACCGGGAGCTGCTGCCGCGCTGGGTCGGCGCGCTCGCCCCGGAGGGCTGGCTCGCCTTCCAGGTGCCGGGCAACTTCGACGCCCCCAGCCACGCCCTGGTCCGCGAGCTGTGCCGGACGCGATGGCGCGACCGGCTCGGTGACCTGGCCAGGGAGTCGCCGGTCGACGGCCCGGCCGGCTATCTCGACCTGCTCGCCGCGCGGGGCTGCCGGGTGGACGCCTGGGAGACCACCTACCTGCATGTGCTCCCCGGTGAGAACGCCGTGCTCAGATGGATCGCCGGCACCGCGCTGCGCCCCATGCTCGACCGGCTGGACCCCGGCGAGGCGGACGCCTTCCTCGGCGACTGCGCCGCTCTGCTGGAGGAGGCGTACCCACGCCGGCCGTACGGGACGGTCTTCCCCTTCCGGCGTATCTTCGTGGTGGCCCAGAAATGATCGATTGCCCAGAGTTTCTAGACGGATAACCGGGCATCAATAAATACTGCTAGAACGCGGTAGATATCTGGGTAAATCAGAGGATGACCGGTGGCAATCGAGATCGAGGACAAATTCGACGTACCGGTGGACTATGAGATCCCCGAGCTGGCCGACATACCGGGAATCGCGGAAGCCGTCGGGCCCAAGTCCCATCAGCTCGTCGCGCTCTACTTCGACACCCCCGACCTGAGACTCGCCACCCGGGGCATCACCCTGCGGCGGCGCAGGGGCGGGACCGATCCCGGCTGGCACCTCAAACTGCCCCAGGCCAAGGGCGTCAAGCAGGAGATCACCCATCCCCTGACCCGGAGCATCAAGGCCGTCCCCCCGGAGCTGGCGGATCTCGTGCTCGCCTACACCCGGGGCGCCCCCCTCGCCCCGATCGCCGAGCTCGTCACCCGCCGCGGGGTGACCACGCTGGTCAACGGCGCGGGCGTGCGGCTGGTGGAGATCGCCGACGACCGGGTCAAGGGCACGGTGTTCGGCGCCGAGCCCCACACCGAGCGCTGGCGCGAGGTCGAGGCGGAGCTGGTCGAGGGCGACGAGAAGCTGCTCCGCAAGACCGGCAAGCGGCTGGCCAGAGCCGGGGCCGTCCCCGCGGGCTCCGCCAGCAAGCTCTCCCGCCTGCTCAACGCCGTCACGCCCGTCCCCGAGCCACCGCGTGCCGAGACCAGGTCGGGGTCGGCCGGCGAGGTCGTCATGGGCTACCTCTCCGCCCAGGCCGGCGCCCTGCTCGCCCAGGACCCCCGGGTACGGCGGGCCGAGGAGGACGCTGTGCACCAGATGCGCGTGGCCAGCCGCAGGCTCCGCAGCGCCCTGAAGTCGTTCAGGACGATCGTCGAAGGGAGCGAGCACCTCCAGGAGGAGCTCAAGTGGCTCGGCCGGATCCTCGGCGAGGCGCGTGACCTGGAGGTCATCCGGGCGCGGTTCGCCGGCAGGCTCGACGGCCTGGACGGCGCCATGGTCGTGGGTCCGGTGCGGGCGCGGCTCAGCTCCGACCTGCTGGACGCCGAGCACGAGGCCTACGACCGGATCAGGGAGACGCTCGGCGGGGAACGCTACTTCGCCCTGCTCGACGCCCTCGACGACGTGGTGGGCACCCCCGTGCTCGGCAAGGCCGCCCGCAGGCCCGCCGGGACCCTGGACGCCGTGGCCGCCAAGGGCTGGCGCCGGGTCACCCGGGCCTACGACAGGGCCCGGGCCGTCGAGGAGGTGGCCAAGGCCCGCGGCGAGGCGCTCAGCGCCTGGCGGGCCGTCCCCGGCCATGTCGAGGTGTCGCCGGCCGACGCCGTCATGGCCATGC
>NZ_JBSFPS010000300.1:0-12096 GCF_053588315.1 Streptosporangium sp. NPDC003464
GAGCGGCAGATCCGCGAGGTGGCCAGGGGCGAGCTCGACCTCGCGGTGGTCCAGGACTGGACGAACCGGCCGATGGCCGTCCCTGAGGGGCTGTCCCCGGGATCGCCAAGGTCACCGTGGTCGAGATGGGCGCGGTCATCGGGGCGCACGCGGGCCCCGGCATGCTCGGCCTGACCGTCTCGCCCTGCGCCTGACGCCCCGGCCCCTCCTGACGTCCCGGTTCCTCCTGGCGTCCCAGTCCCTCCTGGCGTCCCGGTCCCTTCTGACGTCCGGTCCTTCTTGGCGTCCCGGATCCTTCTGGTGTCCCGGATCCTCCTGATGTCCCGGTTTCTCCTGGCGTCCCGGTCCCTCCTGGCGTCCCGGTCCCTTCTGACGTCCGGTCCTTCTTGGCGTCCCGGATCCTTCTGGTGTCCCGGATCCTCCTGATGTCCCGGTTTCTCCTGACGCGCCGCCGTACTCGTCGCGGTCGGTCGCCGACATGGCGCGTCGGAACGATCGCCGGACCGACGTGGCGTAACGCCTTCTCGGCCGCGCTCGCCCGTCACGGGTGCCACACCCGGGGGCAGGGCCGGACCGTGGTGGCGTCGACCTCGAACAGCATGCCTGGGCGTGTCCGGACAGCGATGTCCACAGCCTCGCCGTAGGGCGGACAGGTTGTACACAGAGCCGCGTTCGGCCAGCGATCGCCCGGTGGTACCGCCGTAGCGTCCGGGTTGTGCGGACCACAGAGCAGGCCACCGAGCGATTGCGCGCCGCGTCACGACTGCGGATGCTGACGGCGTCCGGCGCTCCTGCCCCCACCCCCTTTCCGCCGTTGCCCCACCGCCCGGGCCCCCGGGCCCGTTCTGACGGCCCGGTCGCTCCCGCACGGTCCGACACCTCCGTGACACCCGGCGCTCCGAACAGCCCGGTCCACTCTGCCGCCTCCGCCGATCTGGACAGCCAGGCGCGGTCCGATGGCGCCGCCGGTCTGGCCCGTCGGGCATGGGTGAGTGGTGTCGCAGGTCCGGAGAGGCGGGCGCGGGCCGGTGGCTCCACCTCTGCAAATGGCGTCGCCCCTGCAGGTGGTCCGGCGCACTTTGACGGACCCGCCGCCCGGATGCGCTCCGGCCCGATCCCGCCCTCCTTCGAGGCCCTCCGTACGGCTGTCGCCACCCAGGGGCCCATGCTCGCCCCCGGCCGCCCAGGACTGCGCCTGCTCCTCCTCATCGCCCTGGTCGCGGCCGTCGCCGGTGGGGTCCACCTCTGGCGATCGCAGCCGGAGCCCGAGCCCCTGGCGCCGCCCTCGCCCGTCTCCGGTCCTCCTCTCCCGACACCGGCCTCCACCCTTTTCGCTTCCCCGCAGTCCGGTTCCTCACGGCCCGGTTCTCCGCAGTCCGGTGCTCCGTTGTCCGGCAGTGCCATCGAGGTGACCGTTCACGTCACCGGAAAGGTCCGCCGCGCCGGAGTGATCACTCTGCCCGCCGGTTCCCGAGTCACCGACGCGGTCCAGGCCGCCGGCGGCGTCCGTAGAGGGGCCGCCGCCGGCCCTCTCAACCTCGCCCGCAAGCTCGTCGACGGCGAGCAGATCGTCGTGGGCGCCTCCGGTCCCGCCGTCGCGGCACCCGCTCTGGCCGACCCCGCCGCGGCCGTCCTCGACCTCAACGCCGCGACTCAGCAACAGCTCGAACAACTGCCAGGTGTCGGCGAGGTGCTCGCCCGCCGTATCGCCGAATACCGCGACAGCCACGGCGGCTTCCGCACAGTCGAGCAGCTCCGCGACGTCAGCGGCATCGGCGACCGGAAATACGCCGAGCTGAAAGACAAGGTCCACGTATGACCCGGCTCCTTCTCAAGACGCGGCCGTCGGGCTGGTGTTCTCGGGGTGCTGTCATCGGGTCGGTGTCTTCAGGAGCTGTGAATTCTGATCTGGTGTCTTTGAAAGTGCGGCCGTCGGGCTGGTGTTCTCGGGGTGCTGTCATCGGGTCGGTGCTTTCAGGAGCTGTGGGTTCTGATCTGGCGCCTTTGGAGGCGCGCTCGTCGGCTCGGGTCTTTCGGGGGATGCGGTCGTCGGCCCGTTGTCTCCGGAGGGCGCGGTCATGAGCCGGTTCGGTGCCTCCGCCATGATCCGGGACGACGGCCCCGCCGAGAGGGGCCTGCGCGCACATACTCTCCACCTGGTCCCGTCCGCCCTCGCGTCCTGGGTGACCGCTCTCGTCCTGCTGGGCTGCTCTCCCTCGGCGGGGGCCGCGGTGGCCGTGGTGGCGGCTGTGGGTGCGCTCTCGGTGGCCGTGGCGGTCCCCGGCGGAGGGATGGCCGGTTGGCGGAACGTCCTGATCGCGGTGCTGGGATGCGCGGCGGCCGTGGCCGCGGCGGTGGCCTTCCGGGTGCACGCGGTCGGCACGGGGCCGGTGGCCGAGCTGGTGGACAGGCGCGCTTCGGCGGTGGTGGAGGCGGTGATCACGGACGACCCCCGGGAGCTGCCCCAGCGCGGGGGGACGTTCCGGAGGGAGAGTTCCGTGGTGCCCGCCCGCATCGAGTCGATCACGACGTCGGCGGGCAGGATCACGTTGCGCGCTCCGGTGGTGATGTTCGTTTCGGGAGGTGAGTGGCGGTCGCTGCTGCCCAGTCAGCGGGTGGCCGTCCAGGGACGGTTCGGCCCGGCCGGCTCCGGAGAGCTGCTCGCGGCGGTGGTGCTCGTACGAGGACCGCCGCGAGTCATGAGCGGTCCCTCATGGGTGCAGCGCACGGCCGGGATGTTCCGGTCAGGGCTGCGGGAGGCGGCCGGTGTGCTGCCGCCGCTGCAGCGCGGCCTGTTGCCGGGGCTCGTGGTCGGTGACGTCTCCCATCTGGACCGGCAGGTCAGGGCCGACTTCAAGGAGGCGGGGCTCAGCCATCTCACCGCGGTCTCCGGGGCGAACCTGGCGGTCATGGCTGGGGCGGCGGTCGCGCTGGCCCGGACCGCGGGGCTGCCGCTCGCGGCCCGGGCACTGCTGGCGGTGGCGGCCATGCTGGCCTTCTCCGTCGTCGCCCGCCCGTCGCCCAGTGTGCTCCGCGCCCTCCTCATGGGCACCGTCGCCGCGGTGGCGCTCGGTACGGGCCGCTCGCGCGACGGTGTCGCGGCACTGTCGGTGACCGTCCTGGGGCTGATCCTCTTCGACCCCGTCCTCGCCCGGTCCTACGGCTTCGCCCTGTCGGTCTGCGCCACCGGCGGCATTCTGGTCCTCGCCCCCCGATGGCGGGACCGCCTCGCGGGGCGGATGCCCCGCTGGGCCGCCGAGGCGATCGCCGTGCCCGCCGCGGCCCAGGCGGCGGTCACCCCGGTGCTGGTCCTGATGTCCGGCCAGCTCGCACCGGTGGCGATCCCCGCCAACCTGCTCGCCGGGCCCGCCGTCGCACCCGCGACCCTGCTCGGGTCCGTCGTGGCGCTGGTCGCGCCCCTGCACATGGGACTGGCTCAATCGCTGGTGCGGCCGGCGGGTCTCGCCGCCGGGTGGATCATCGAGGTGGCGGAGCACGCCGCCGGACTCCCTCTGGCGGTGATCCCGTGGCCGGGCGGTGTCACCGGACTGATCATCCTGGCCGTCGCCGCCCCGATCGCCGTCCTGGTGCTGCGCCGCCGGTGGTCGCGCCGGGCCGCCCTGGCCGTGGTGACCGGGGTGGTCGTCGCCGTCGCCGTGGTGACGCCGGCTGCCGCTCGCTGGCCGCCCAGAGACTGGCTGCTGGTCGCGTGCGACGTCGGCCAGGGGGACGCGCTGCTGGTCGCCGCCGGGCCGGGCCGGGCCGTGGTGGTGGACGCGGGACCGGACCCGGTGCTGATGGACCGGTGCCTGCGGTCCATGGGGGTCCGCGAGGTGCCGCTCGTCGTCCTCACCCACCCACACTTCGATCATGTCGGCGGACTGGACGGCGTCTTCCGAGGTCGCCGTGTGGGGGCGGTGGTGGTGACCCCGCACAGAGTCGCGGAGCGGGAGAGCACCAGGCTGAGCGCCGGCCTCGCCCGTCGCCGGACCGTCGAGTGGCTGGCGCGGCCCGGCGCGACCTGGCGGTTCGGCCCCTCCGAGCTCACCGTCCTCGGCCCGCCGGCCGAGGCGCCCCCGGTGGGAGGAGGGGAAGGGGCGGTGTTCAACAACGCCAGCGTCGTGGTCCATGTGCGCTGGACGGCCGGTACGGCGCTGCTCAGCGGAGACATCGAGACCGAGGCTCAGGCGGAGCTGCTCCGGAGAGGTCTTCCCCGGGCCGACATCCTCAAGATCCCCCATCACGGATCGGCCGGCCACGACCCGGCGTTCTTCGCGGCCACGGGTGCCCGTGCCGCGTTGATCAGCGTGGGAACGGACAACGACTACGGCCATCCGGCCCCGTCGACTCTGGCCCGGCTGAACGGGCTCGGCGTGCGCGTCTACCGGACCGACCTGTCGGGAGACCTCGCCGTGGTGGCCCGCCAAGGAGGACTGGCCGTCATCCCTCGGGGCCGTCCCGGCCGGATGGGATCTCCATGGCCCTGACGGCGTCGACCAGCCGGCCGTGCGGCGGCGCCGGGTGGCCGGAATCTGCCGTACCGTGTACGGTACAGCGTACGGTTCATATGGCGCCGGAGGAGGTCCGGGGCGGGCCCCGTCGAGGGCGGAGGGCCGGTGGCCGTGTGCCGGGCAGAGTGCCGATCATGAAGGAGCAGACAGTGACGGAAACCCAGGGATCCCCGTTCGATGGCGGTGCCTTCACCCCGACAGCCGAGGACCGGCAGAGCGTCGAGGCGTGGTTCGCCGAGTACGACGCCCACAGCGCGAAGGTCGACGTCGAGCGGATGGCGGACATGGCGATGTTCCCCCTCAACGTGGTGACCGACAGCGCCGACGGCGAAGGTCTCGCGGCCCAGTGGACACGCGAGCGGTTCATGCGCACGATGTCCGAGGTGATGGGGGGCGGTGAGCAGGGAGAGATCCAGATGGAGTCGACCCGTACGCCGCACTTCCTGACCAAGAACCTGGTCGTCGTGGTCACCGACGCGACGATGACCATGAACGGCGAGGCGTACGGCATGCGCTATGCGGACCTGTTGGTGAAGGCCGGCGGCAGGTGGGTCTTCCAGACCATGGTGCAGGGAGGGTGGGCCGAGGCATGGAATGAGGCCCCGCAGAGCGCCTGACCGCCTTACGGCCGCCCGCTCCACGGACCTCCCTGCCGGCCGGGCCGCGAGGAACGCCGGCTCCCCGGTGGGGCCCCCGCACGTGCTCTCCCCGTCTCCCCCGTGCAGGGGTCAGGCCCTCCCGTGCGGGGATCAGGCCCCTCCGTGTGTTCAGGCCCTCCCGTGTGAGGGGCAGGTCCCTCCATGTGGGGGGGTAGGTCCCCGTGCGGGGATCAGATCCCCCGTGTGGGGGAAGTCCCTCTGTGTGGTCAGGCCCTCCCGTGCGAGGGTCAGGCCCCCTCATGCCGGGGTCAGGCCCTCCCGTGCGGGATCAGATCCCTCCGTGTGGGGGACAGGTCCCCTTGGGGGGCAGGTCCTCCCGCGTGGGGGTCAGGCTGAGGATTTGGCCGGGCGGTGAAACTCGGTGTCCACGTCGGCGGCGTACACGGAACGGCTGCAGGGTGCGCAGCGGTACATGATGGGGCCCTCGTCGAGGGCCGTCCCGCAGTGCGGGCAGGTCTGGCGGCAGGTGGTGGAGTTCATCGTGGGTTTCGCCTTTCTTGCTCGCTCCAAGACTGCCCCAGGCCGCCTGCATTCGGATTGCGAATGGCTTGCTTGTTGTGATCCGGTCACCGGCGCATGGCATGCTGCTGAGCATGGCGGCGACCGTTCCAGCACCCGTGACCCTGATACTCGGCGACGAGGAGTTGCTGGCCGACCGTGCGGTGGGAGAGGTGATCGCGGGGGCCAGGGCGGCGGATCCGGGGACCGAGGTGCACGATCTGACCGGCGGGAAGGTGGAGTCGGGGGAGCTGACCCGGCTGACTTCGCCGTCGCTGTTCGGCGACAGGTCGGTGGTGGCGATCCGCTCGGCCCAGGATCTGGCCAAGGAGGTCATCGCCGAGATCGTCTCCTACGCCGCGCATCCGGCCGAGGACGTCACGCTGGTCCTGGTCCACCCCGGCGGGGTCAAGGGAAAGGCTCTGGTGGACGGGGTCAAGAAGGCCGGCGCCCACGTGGTCACCGTCACCAAGCTGACCAAGCCGGCCGAACGGCTCGCGTTCGTCAAGGCCGAGCTGAAGCGGGCGGGACGGACCATCGGCGGTGACGCGGCCGCCGCCCTGCTCGACGCGGTGGGCAACGACCTCCGGGAGCTCGCCGCGGCCTGCAGCCAGCTCGCCTTCGACACTCCGGGCAAGGCCATCGACGAGGCGGCCGTCGCCCGCTATCACCGGGGCCGGGCAGAGGTCAGCGGGTTCACCGTGGCCGACTCCGCCGTCGAAGGACGCCTGGGTGATGCCCTTGAGCAGCTCCGCTGGGCGCTCGCCACCGGGACGGCCCCGGTCCTGTTGGTGAGCGCGCTCGCAGGAGGGCTGCGCTCGCTGGCCAAGGTGGGTGGAGCCCCGCGCAACCTGCGTGGCGGGCAGCTCGCCAGCCATCTCGGCATGCCGCCCTGGAAGATCGACCGGGTCCAGCGGCAGCTGAACGGCTGGGGCCCCGACGGCATAGCCCGGGCGCTCCAGGCCGCCGCCGCCGCCGACGAGCAGGTCAAGGGTGGTGGCGCCGACCCCGCCTACGCGTTGGAGCACATGATCCAGACCGTCGTCGCCAGCCGTACGGGCCGTTAGCCCCTGTCCTGTAGCCCCTGTCCTGCCGGCTCTGCCGCGGCGAGGTGCCGTCCGGGGCGGGGCCCGGCGCCCCGATGGCCGGAAAGCTCGGGCGGTGCCTAAGTGGTTCGCGGGTTCGGGGTGGTGCCTGGGTGGTCCGCGGGTTCGGGGTGGTGTCTAGGCGGTCTGCGGGTTCGTGGTGGCGCGGGTGCGGCGGAGCGAGGGGAGCTGGCCGAGCACGGTCGCGGCGAGGGCCAGCGCGAAGCCGGTGAGCTGGAGCGGGCTCAGGGACTCGCCGAGGGCGATCCAGCCGAGCAGCGCCGCCGTGAGCGGGCTGAGGGTGCCGAGCAGGGAGACTTGGGGGGCGGGCAGCCGGGAGACGCCGCGGAACCACAGGGTGTAGGCGGCGGCCGTGCCGACGAGGCCCAGCCAGAGGTAGCCGCCGATGGCGGCTCCGTCCAGCGCGGGCGGCATGCCCTCGACGGCGAGGGCCACCGGAGCGATCACCAGGCCGCCCGTGGTGAGCTGCCATCCGGTGAGGGCCAGGTCGCCCACGCCTGCGGGCTTCCCCCAGGAGCGGGTGAGGACGACTCCGGCCGCCATGCCCGCAGCGGCGATGACGCCCGCCACGATGCCGACGGCGTCGAGAGCGGCGTTGGCCCGTAGCACGACGAGGGAGACCCCGACCGTGGCGATGATCCCGGCGAGCACGCGGTGGACCGGGACGGTCTCACGCAGCACGGCACGGGTGAATCCAGCGACCAGGAGCGGCTGGATGGCGCCGAGGACCGCCGCGACACCACCGGGCAGCCGGTAGGCGGACAGGAAGAGCAGGGGGAAGAACATGCCGATGTTCAGCGCGCCCAGCACCGACGCGCGCCACCACCAGTCGCCCTTGGGCAGCACCCGCGTCACGGCGATCAGGAGCAGCCCGGCGGGTAGCGCGCGGAGCAGGGCGGTCAGTAGCGGGCGGTCTGGAGGGAGGAACTCGCTGGTCACGATATAGGTGGTGCCCCAGACGGCGGGGGCGAGAGCGGTGGCGGCGATGAGGGCCGGACGCGGGGCTGTCACGGGGGACTCCTTCAATAAGATCAGTAGCAAGTAACTTAGCACTAAGTTATTTATAGTCAAGCTATCCTGATCGCATGACTGAGGACCCGGTTGACCGGATCGTGATGCAGTGGCAGCGGGAGCGGCCCGACCTGGAGCCGTCGCCGATGGGGATCTTCGGGCGGATCTACCGGATCGCCCGGCTCATGGGGGACCGCATAGAGGAGGTGTACGCGGCCTACGGCATCGGCCGGGGTGAGTTCGACGTGCTCGCCACCCTCCGCCGGGCCGGCGAGCCGTACACGCTGTCACCCAAGGCCATGACCGCCACGCTCATGCTGACCTCCGGCGGCATGACGGGACGGCTCGACCGGCTGGAGCGGGCGGGGCTGATCGTCCGCACTCCTGATCTCGAGGACCGCCGGGCGCTGCGCGTCAGTCTGACCGCCCAGGGGCTCCAGGTGATCGATGAGGCCGTGGCCGCGGGACTGGCACCCCAGCACCAGGCACTGGCCGTGCTGTCGGAGGAGGATCGCGAGCGGCTCGGTGACCTGCTCCGGGCCCTGATGGGCGCCCTGGAGTAGTCCGGCCCGGCGAGGAGCGATCTCCAGGTCCGCCGGATCTGGTCTGCCGAGTCGCGTTGGCCATGTCCTACCTGGCCGGGGAGCGGTCGCGTGTGGCCACGCCTGGCCTGGCTTGGGAGTGGTCGTATATGGCCACGCCTGGCCGGGGAGCGGTCGCGTGTGGCCATGCCCGACCTGGCCTGGGGTGGTCGTGTATGGATCCGCCCGGCCTGGGGGTGGCCATGTATGGATCCGCCCGGCCTGGGAGCGGTCACATATGGATCCGTCCGGACCGACGTGGGTCCGCCCAGCCCGGAGGCGGCGCGGTCCGCGGGTCCGCCCGGACCAGCCTGTGGAGGGGCCGGGGCGTAGGGGAGCGGGGGCCGGGGGAACGCCAAGACGCCGCACCCCCCTTTATCGAGGGATGCGGCGTCTGGAAGAACCTGGGTTACTTGGCAGCCGAGAGCTCGACGACGCGCTGGGCGATCGCCGACTTGCGGTTGGCGGCCTGGTTCTTGTGAATCACGCCCTTGCTGGCGGCCTTGTCCAGCTGGCGGGAGGCGGCGCGCTGGAGCACGACGGCCTCGTCGACGTTGCCCTGGTCGGCGGCCTCGCGGAACTTGCGGATCGCCGTCTTGAGGGACGACTTGACAGCCTTGTTACGCAGCCGGGCCTTCTCGTTCTGCCGGTTGCGCTTGATCTGGGACTTGATGTTCGCCACGAAGAAGCCTCGGTGAATGTCGTCGGAGTGGGGCGCGCGGGCAGAGAGGGCGCGCCACACGCAGTTGAACAGGCTACCAACTGCCCGGACGGTCGCTCAAATCAACCGACTGGACAGAGGGATGCCTGATCAGCTTACCGTGCTCCCGTCACGGACGGGACCAGAATCGCTCGTATTCCGACCAGTCTTCCTCCGTGGCCGCGAAGTCGACGTAGAGGGCCAGCCCGAACCGCTCCCGGCCCCTGCCGTGGGAGGTCAGCGCCAGGCGCGCCCCCTCGGCCGCGGTCGCCACGCTCTCCGCCGCGTCGGACCACGAGACGCCGTGGTCGTGGTAGGCGGGCGCGCCGAGCAGCAGGGTCTTCTCCGGCGGCACGAGATCCAGGGCGAGGGTGCCCTGCCGTACGACGTGGCCGCCGTAGAGCAGCTCGGAGGGGAGGAAGGAGTCGTAGGTCATGACCGCCACCTGGTCGGTGCGGGCCGCGACCTCCCGGAAGTAGTCGGGCGACCAGTACTTGTCGTGGCCGATGACGGCGCGGACGGCCGGGCGGGTCAGCGGGAACGGCTCAATCTGCGGGGTGGAGGTGGACAGCAGCCCGTCGCCGACGATCGGGCGCGTACGGGTCAGCAGGTCCAGGAAGTCGGTGTCGCCGCTGCCGATCGGCTCGAAGTTGTAGTGCACGCCGTCGAAGCCGAGCTCCATGACGTGGCGCACGCCGTCCAGCACGCGCTGCCGGGAGGCCGGGTCGTCGAGGTCCAGGACGCCGTCGACCTTCTGGCCCAGCCACGCCGACACTCGGACCTTGGGCAGCTCCGCGCGCCACCACTTCAGGAAGTCCTTGGCGGCGGGGTGCCTGTCGCCGGGCAGCGATCCGTCGGAGCCGAACGGGCCCGCGTGGACGTAGACGTCCTTGACGCCTGTCTTGCGCAGCCGTACGGCCAGCTTCTTCACGTCGGCGGCGCCCTTGCGGCCGTCCACCCACATGTGACCGAGCCACAGGGCGTCATGACCGGTGCTCTTCGCCCACGAGGCGGGTGTCCCGGTAAACTGGAGCGTGAGGGTGGCCGCGGCCACCCCGGGCAGCACAAGGAGCAGGGCCGCCACCACTGTCAGAAACCGCAGGCCGCGCCGTGCTCTGGTCCGGGCAATCACCCGGACATGTCACCATGGAAGACGGCTGGTATGCCAGCCGTAGATCGTCGTCAATCCCGTCGAAACGGACACCGGTGCGCATTCAGCCTGGCCAGACCGATCCCGCGGTGATCCGCAATTTCTGCATCATCGCGCACATCGACCATGGCAAGTCAACGCTTGCCGACCGCATGCTGCAGATCACCGGTGTGGTCGACGACCGCTCCATGCGCGCCCAGTACCTCGACCGGATGGACATCGAGCGCGAGCGCGGCATCACCATCAAGTCGCAGGCGGTCCGGCTGCCGTGGCAGGTGGACGGCACCGACTACGTCCTCAACATGATCGACACCCCCGGGCACGTCGACTTCACCTACGAGGTGTCCCGCTCGCTGCAGGCGTGTGAGGGCGCGATCCTGCTGGTCGACGCCGCGCAGGGGATCGAGGCGCAGACTCTGGCCAACCTCTACCTGGCCATGAACAACGACATGACGATCATCCCGGTGCTCAACAAGATCGACCTTCCGGCCGCCCAGCCGGAGAAGTACGCCGCGGAGATCGCCCACCTCATCGGCTGCGAGCCGGAGGACGTGCTCAAGGTCTCCGGCAAGACCGGCGTGGGCGTCCGGGAGCTGCTCGACCACGTCGTGCAGAACATCCCGGCCCCGGTCGGCGACGCCGAGGCGCCCGCCCGCGCGCTGATCTTCGACTCCGTCTACGACACCTACCGGGGCGTGATCACCTACGTCCGGGTCATGGACGGCCACCTGGGCAAGCGCGAGCGCATCCAGATGATGTCCACCGCCGCCTCCCACGAGACCCTGGAGATCGGTGTCATCTCCCCCGAGCCGAAGATCGCCGACAAGGGTCTGGGCGTCGGCGAGGTGGGCTATCTGATCACCGGTGTGAAGGACGTCCGCCAGTCGCGGGTCGGTGACACCGTCACCTCCCTCGCGCGGCCGGCCATCGAGCCGCTCAGCGGCTACGAGCACCCCAAGCCCATGGTGTTCTCGGGCCTCTACCCGATCGACGGCGACGACTACCCCGAGCTCCGCGAGGCGCTGGACAAGCTCCAGCTCAACGACGCCGCCCTGGTCTACGAGCCGGAGACCTCCGCGGCCCTCGGCTTCGGCTTCCGCTGCGGCTTCCTGGGCCTGCTCCACATGGAGATTGTCCGTGAGCGCCTGGAGCGCGAGTTCAACCTCTCGCTCATCTCCACCGCGCCCAACGTGATCTACCGAGTGATCATGGAGGACGGCAAGGAGGTCACCGTCACCAACCCGTCGGAGTTCCCCACGGGCAAGGTCGACCAGGTCTTCGAGCCGATGGTGAAGTCCACGGTGCTGGTGCCCTCGGAGTTCATCGGCGCGATCATGGAGCTCTGCCAGAACCGCCGGGGCAACCTGCAGGGCATGGACTACCTGTCGGAGGACCGCGTCGAGATCCGCTACACCATGCCGCTCGGCGAGATCATCTTCGACTTCTTCGACCAGCTCAAGTCCCGCACGCGCGGCTACGCCTCGCTGGACTACGAGCCCTCGGGGGAGCAGGAGTCCGACCTGGTCAAGGTCGACATCCTGCTCCAGGGCGAGGCGGTCGACGCCTTCAGCGCCATCGTCCACAAGGACAAGGCCTACGGCTACGGCGTCGAGATGGCCAAGAAACTCCGCGAGCTCATCCCGAGGCAGCAGTTCGAGGTCCCGATCCAGGCGGCCATCGGCGCCCGTGTCATCGCCCGCGAGAACATCCGCGCCATCCGCAAGGACGTCCTGGCCAAGTGCTACGGCGGTGACATCTCCCGTAAGCGCAAGCTCCTGGAGAAGCAGAAGGAGGGCAAGAAGCGGATGAAGATGGTCGGCCGCGTCGAGGTCCCCCAGGAGGCGTTCGTCGCCGCGCTGTCCACCGAGTCCTCCGCCGAC
>NZ_JBSFPS010000301.1:0-11752 GCF_053588315.1 Streptosporangium sp. NPDC003464
AGAGGACGTCCCGCTGATCGTGGGCATGATCGCCGACGACACCATCTCCGCCGCCCGCACCGGCGACTTCGGTGCCGAGCACCGCGCCGCCTTCGAGGCCATCGACGCCGACCCCAACAACGAGCTGATCGTGGCGGAGCTGGACGGTGAGGTCGTGGGCACCATGCAGCTCACCTACATCCCGGGCATCTCCCGCCGGGGGGCGCTCCGGATGCAGATCGAGGCGGTCCGGATCGTCTCCACCCTGCGCGGCAGGGGCCTGGGCCGCCAGATGATGGAGTGGGCGGTCGAGCGCGGCCGGGCCCGCGGCTGCGCGCTGGTCCAGCTCACCACCGACAAGGCGCGCAAGGACGCCCACCGGTTCTACGACTCCCTCGGCTTCGTCGCCTCCCACGAGGGGTACAAGCTCGCGCTGAGCTGACGGCTCCGCTCACGTCGACGGGCTCCGCCCCGCGCCGACAGAATCCGTCCACGTCGACAAGATCCGCTCGCGCCGACAGAATCCGTCCACGTTGACAGAATCCGTCCGCGCCGACAGGGAGAGCGAATTGACGAGGACAGCGATGGGACGACACGCGTTGGGCCTGGGGGCACTGGCCGTGCTGCTGGCGGCCTGCGGGAGCACGGCCGGCGGCCAGGCCGACGGCCCGGCGACCGCGCAGCCCGGGCCGACCCTCACCCGGAGCACCACCCCCACCCCCGCCGCGAGCCCTGTCCCCAGCTCCACCGAGAGCTCCGCCGAGGCGGGCATCGACGGCTGCGTCACCGAGAAGACAGGCGAGCTCTTCGAGTACAAGCGCGGCGGCACCACCACCAAAGGCGTGATCATGGGCAAGGGGCCCGTGGGAGTGGTCGTCTCCTACGAGCGTCAGGGCACCGTGTGCACCTGGCTCCCGCTGGCCGACCGGCTGGTCGCCGCCGGACACCGGGTCCTGCTGTTCGACCGGAACAACACGGCGGCCCCCGAGGAGGACACCGTCGCGATGGCCGGGCGGCTGCGCAAGGCGGGTGCGGAGAAGGTGTTCCTGGTCGGCGGATCGATGGGCGGACGGGCCTCCCTGCTCGCGGCCGGAGAGCTGAAGCCCCCGCCGGCCGGGGTCATCAGCATCTCCGGGACGATCCAGCCGGGGGAGGTCGACGAGCTCAGGGCGCCCTTCCTCCAGGTGACCGGGGACGCCGACCCCGACGCCCCGCTCGACATGCTGCAGGTCGTCTACAACGAGGCCGTGAAGTCAGCCGACCGCCAGCTGCTCGTCCTCTCCGGCGGGGACCACGCCAGCCGGCTGTTCACCGGCGACCAGGGGCCGAAGGCGCTCCAGGCCGTCGTGGCCTTCATCGAGAAGCACAAGGGCTGAGCTCGACCAGGTTGTCGTGGTAGACGGCGCCCCGGCCCATGTCGGCGTCGCGCTCGTCCACCACGGCGTTCACCGTCGCGCCACCGGGGCTCAGCTTGCGCCAGTGCCCCTTGGCGGAGGCCACCACGCCGGGCCGTACCCGGTCGCTGATCTCCACCACGGCCTCGAACTCGCCGTTGTCGTTGAACACCCGCGCCGGCTGCCCGTCGCTCAGCCCCCGCTGCGCGGCGTCAGCCGGGCTGACCAGGATCCGGGGCCCCTTCGAGCGCCGCAGCAGCTCGGGGTTGTTGCCGAAGGTGGTGTTGAGGAACGTGTGGGAGGCCGGGGTGATCAACGCCAGCGGGTACGGGCCGCGCCCGGCGGAGGCCGTGTGCGGGGGGACGTAGGCGGGCCCGGAGCCGAACTCCAGCCTCCCCGAGGGCGTCGGGAAGCCGTCGGCGAAAGGCGTGAACGGCTGCGGCACGTTGAGCCGGACCCAGCCCTCCTTACGCAGCCGGTCGACCGTTATGCCTTCCAGCGACGGGTGCCCCGAGGCGAGCAGCTGCTCGGCCAGCTCCAGGTCGGAGTCGTACAGCGACGGCTCGGTCAGGCCCATGTGCCCGGCCAGGCGCCGGAACGTCTCCATGGTGGACAGGCACTCGCCCGGCGGCTCGACGGCCGGCTCGTTCCACATCAGATACATGTGCCCGTAGCCCGCGTGCAGGTCGATGTGCTCGGTCTGCATGGTCGCGGGCAGCACGATGTCGGCGTAGTCGACGGTGTCGGTCGGGAACTGCTCCATCACGACGGTGAACAGATCCTCGCGCAGCAGCTTCTCGCGGACGCGGTTCTGGTCGGAGGTGGAGCCCATCGGGTTGGCCGCGTAGACCCACAGGCACTTCACCGACTCGTCCAGCCCCTCGGCCAGCCGGGTCATCGTGAGCTGCCGGACGGGCCGGGCGAGCAGGTCCTCGCGCGTGTCGATGTTCAGGTGGATGTGGCCGCTGGTGGAGTAGGCGATCCCGCCGCCGGGGCGGCGCCAGTCACCGGTCACGCCGGGGATGGCGGCGATCGCGCGCATCGCGGTGCCGCCGCCCGCGTGCCGCTGGAGGCCCATCGTGGCGCGGATGCCGGTGGGCCGGGTGTGCGCCAGCCGTACGCCCAGGGCGCGGATGTCGGACTCGGGCAGCCCGGTGATCTCCGCCACGCGCTCCGGAGGGTGGCGCAGGATCTCCTCGCGGAACCCCTCCCAGCCGCTGGTGCGCTCCTCCAGGTAGTCGCGGTCCTCCATCCCCTCGGCCAGGACCACGTTCAGCAGGCCGAGCGCCAGGGCCGCGTCGGTGCCGGGCCGGATCGGCAGGTGCTCGTCGGCCTGCTCGGCGGTGCGGGTGCGGACCGGGTCGATCGCCACCACGTGCGCTCCGGCCGCGCGGGCGTCCTGGATGAACTTCCACAGATGGTGCCCGCTGGTCAGCGTGTTGGTGCCCCACAGCAGGATCAGCTTCGACAGGGCGAACGTCTCGGGGTCCATCCCGCCGGGCGTGCCGTTGGTCCGCGCCAGCCCGACGTTGCCCGCCGTCGAGCAGATGTTCAGGAAGTGCTTGGAGGCTCCGAGCACGTTCCAGAACCGCCGGCCCGCCGCGCCCTCGGACCCCTGGATGTAGCCCAGCGTGCCGGTGCCCAGATAGGGCCAGATCGCCTCGCCGCCGTGCTCGTCGATGATCCCGCGCAGCCGTACGGAGATCTCCTCCAGGGCCTCGTCCCAACTGATCCGCTCGAACCGGCCGGACCCCTTGGGGCCCACCCGCCGCATCGGATGGAGGATGCGGTCGGGCGCCCGGGTGTGCTCAAGGTAGCGGTTGACCTTCACGCAGAGCGCGCCGCGCGTGTAGGGGTGGTCGGGGTTGCCGCGCATCTTGACGGCCTTGCCGTCCTGGACGGTCACCACCCATGAGCACGTGTCCGGGCAGTCCAGCGGACAGGCGCCCAGGACCCGAAGTTCATCCTGAGACATGCCCCCGACTTTAGCCGCGCGTGTGAAAGGGGGACACGGCCGGTCCGGCCGCGTCCCCCCGCCCGATCGGCCGGTGTCACATGGGGACGTCCTCGTGGTCGTGCCCGAGACCGCCGCCGCCGGTCCCCGGCCGGCTGCCGCTGGGAGCGCCGCCGCCGGGCAGGTCGCGGCTGTGGGCGTAGACGAACGCCGCCGTCGCGATCGCGCCGGTGTTCACCGCCAGCGCCTTGTCGTTGATGTTGGCGATGGTGTCGCACACCTGGTGGTAGCACTCGTCGTAGGCGGCCCCGGCCTCACCGCCGAACCTGGCGGCCTCCTCGGCCGTCTTGACGCCGTCGGCGCCGGTGAACAGGCCGCCGGAGGGGATGCCCACCTCGATGAAGGGGCCGTAGTCGGAGCGGCCGGTGAAGTCGGTGCCGGTGTACGGCTGGCCGAGCTTGGTGAAGTACGTCTCGAACAGCTGCTCGATCTTGTCCGAGCCCGCGGGGCCCGCCGGGGCGCCGGTCGCGTCGGAGTCGTCGCCGTCGTAGATCCCGAAGATGTGGTTCGGCGAGGCGATCATGTCGAAGTTCAGATACAGCTTGATCTTCGCCTTCTCCTCGGCGGACAGGCCGGCCACGTAGTGCTTGGAGCCGAGCAGACCCAGCTCCTCGGCGCCCCAGAAGGCGAAGCGGAGCTTGTTCCTGGTGGGCACGGGGTTCGCCTTCAGCGCCGTCTCCAGGATGCCCGCGCTGCCGGAGCCGTTGTCGTTGATGCCCGGCCCCTCGGTGACGCTGTCGAGGTGGGAGCCGAGCATGACGACTTTGTCCGGGTCGCCCCAGCGGCTCTCCGCGAGGACGTTGCGCGTCTTGCGGTGCGGGTCGCTCTCGGTGTCGGCCGTGAGCGTCACCGTCGTCCCGGCGGCGGCCAGCTCGTTGCCGACGGCGAAGGTGGTGCCGACGACCGGGATGTGGGTGGTGGGCGCGTTGAGCGTGCCGGTCAGCAGGATCCGGCGGTCGTTGGGGCCCTCGCCCGGCTGCCCCTCGTTGAAGATGATCACACCGGAGGCGCCGGCCGCCTCCGCGAGCTCGGCCTTGACCTGGAAGTTGCAGGTGCCGCGCTGGAGCAGGGCGATGTTGCCCGGGGTGAACCCGGCGAAGTCGCTCGCCTCGCAGCCGGAGCTCGAACTGGGGGTCGGGCTCGGCGGCAGGACCAGGTCCACCCCCTGCACGGTCCCCGTGGCGTTGCCCGAACCGGAGTAGGTCATGGTCCGGAAGTCCGTGTTGCGCACGTAGGTCTTCGCGGCGGGCGAGATCCGGTTGAGCACGGTCCTGGTGACCTCACGGAAGAACGGGAACTCGAACTCCTGCAGGGTGACCTGGTATCCGGCGGCACGCAGCTTGCCCGCCACGTAGTCGACCGAGGCCTCGTGGCCCGGGGTGCCCGACGCCCGGGTGCCGCCGTTGGCGTCGGCGATCTGCTGGAGCTTCACCAAGTGCTGCTTGACGGCCGGGGCCTTGACCGACCGGCTGAACGCCTGGGGGTCCGGCCCGGCGGCGACGGCCGGAGTGACGGAGATCACGGGCAGGGCCATGGCCGAAGCCGCGGCGATCGAGGCCAGCAGGCCCTTGTGGACGCGTGCGCGCATGCAAACTCCTCTAGCACTGGCAAGAGTGGAGCAGGAAATCCCCCGCGATCGCGATAAGACGGACGGTAGTAGGGGTAATCGCGATCTTTAAAGACCGGCTCCACATTTGTTATCGAGCGGAGTCGAATCAGCCTTCGGGACGTTCTCCGGCCCACCTGACGGTCGTGGTGTCGTGGGCGTGAGCGCGTGCGGCCGGGGGCCGCCGGGTGCGGGAGGACCGCGGCGGCGGTCCGGCTGCAGCGCATGATGATCAGCTTTTCAGGCCGTCGCCCGGACGGGCCACCATCGCCGCAGGTCCGAGAGTCAATTCTCAATCTCGGATAGGTAGGCGATGTTCGCCAGGTCGGTCTCGTCGGCGCTGGCGCCGCCCGAGAACCAGGCGTCCAGGATCTCCTCCAGCAGCGGCGCCGACGTCAGCCGGAGGCTGACGGCCAGCACGTTGGCGTCGTTCCAGCGCCGGGCCCCGGCCGCCGTCGCCGCGTCCACGCACAGGGCCGCCCGGATCCCCGCCACCTTGTTCGCCGCGATCGACGCCCCGGTCCCCGTCCAGCAGCACACGATCGCCTGGTCCGCCACGCCCGAGGTGACGTCCTGGGCGGCCCGGGAACAGCACCATGCCCAGTCGGCGCGCTCGTCGGCCAGGGCGCCGTGTGTGATCACCGTGTGGCCTCTCTTCCGGATCTCAGGTATCAGGATGGGAGCTATACCGTCGAGACTGTCGGAGGCCAGTGAGATACGCATGCCTCCGATTGTGGACACTGGAAGAGAAGATCGGTGACGCACCTGTAATGCGGAACGTGCAGAATCGCTGGCGGTGACGAAAATCAGAGAACGCGGCAGAGTTTCGCCCGCCAACGACAAGGGGTCGTCGACGGGCGACGATTCCGTCGTGCTCGTCGTCGAGCCGCTGCTCCCGCAGCGGATCCGCAGGCCGTCCGATCTCCTGCGCTTCCTGGCCACCCTGATCGTGCTGGTGGCCGTGGTGCTGCTGGCGCTCGTCGCCAAGAAGACGCTCAACGGCCTCGAAGGCGACGTCATCGACGGCACGAACCGGGCGCCGTTCCTGCTCAGCGGCCTGGCCGGGGTGCTGAGCGGGGCGGCGATGCTGGGCGTCCCCATCGCCTACGCGATCGAGCGGGTCTTCCACCGTGACGGCCTCCGGGTGGCGGAGGGCCTGTTCGCGGCCATCGCCGGGATGGTGCTGTCCTTCGCGCTCGGCGAGTGGCTGCTCAGCGCCGGCCCCGAGGACCTGCGCCTCCTGCTGACCGGCGGCCGCAAGGGGGTCGAGCCGCTCAACACGCTGCTCACCTCGATCATCGCCTACGTCACCGCGGTGCGGATCTCCCGCCGGCCCACCTGGCGCGCCGCCCTGTGGAGCGCGGTCGCGCTCAACGCGATCGCGCTGTTCGCCGCCACCGCCGCCACCATCCTCGGCGTCGTCGTCTCCATCCTGGTCGGCCTGGCCGTCGGCTACGCCACCCTGTACGGCGTGGGCAGCCCCAACACCCGCCCGCCGGGCAGCGCGATCGTCGCGGCGGTCGCCAAGCTGGGATACCTCCCGGTCCGGGCCCGCAGGCTCGACGACGACCACCAGAGCAGCCGGCGATACGCCATCGGCCTCAAGGACGGCACCCGCCTCGACGTCACCGTCCTCGACCGCGACCGCCAGGTCGCCGGCCTGCTCTACCGCCTCTGGCGCCGGATCCGGCTCAACACCGAGACCCGCCGCCGGGCCATCCGCTCCCTCCGCGCCGAGCTGGAGCGCGAAGCCCTGATGGCGTACGCCGCGCAGGCCGCCGGGGCCAGCACCCCCCGGCTCGTCGGCACCAGCGAGATAGGCACCGAGGCCGCGCTGCTCGCCTACGAGCACACCGCCACCCGCGCGCTCTCCGACATCCCCGACAACGAGATCGACGACAACCTGCTCGCCCAGATCTGGGAGCAGGTCCTGCTCCTGCAGGTCCAGCGGCTCGCGCACCGGCGCCTGACCGGCGACAGCATCCATGTCGACGACGAGGGCCGCGTCGTCCTCATGGACGCCCGCAGCGGTGAGATCGCCGCCGGCGACCTCCTGCTCCGCCTCGACATCGCCCAGCTGCTCACCTACCTCAGCCTGCGCGTCGGCGCCGAGCGCGCGGTCCGCGCGGCCGCCGCCGTCGCCGGGCCGAACACGCTGGCCGGCGCACTCCCGCTGCTCCAGCGGATCGCGCTCACCCGCGAGACCAGGGCCGCGCTCAGCAAGGACAAGGAGCTGCTGACCGAGATCCGTGAGCGGATCGTCGAGCTCAAACCCAAGGTCGAGGTCGAGGAGGTCCGCCTGGAGCGTTTCCGCCCGCGGACTCTCATCACCATCATCGCCAGCGCCTTCGCCGCCTACTTCCTGGTCTACTACATCACCCAGATCAACCTGAACATGATCAGCTCGGCCAAGTGGAGCTGGACCGGTGTCGCGCTGGTCGCCTCGATGATGAGCTACGTCGCGGCCGCGCTGATGCTCAGGGGCTTCGTGCCGGAGAAGCTCCCGCTGGGCCGCACCGTGCTCGTCCAGTTCGCCGGGTCGTTCGTGAAGCTGGTCGCCCCGGCCGCGGTGAGCGGCGTCGCCATCAACACCCGCTACCTGCAGAAACGCGGCATCCCTCCGGGCCAGGCGGTGGCCAGTGTGGGCGCCTCCCAGCTCATCGGCCTGGGCTTCCACATCACGCTGCTGCTGCTGTTCGCCTACATCACCGGCTCCAGCGCCGCCACGTCCTTCACCCCGTCGCGCACGCTGGTGTTCATCATGCTGGCCGTGGCCGTGCTGCTGCTGGTCGCGGTGTCCATCCCGCGCCTGCGCCGGCTGGTCACCGCGCGTATCCGGTCGCTGTTCTCCGGGGTCATCCCGCGCCTGCTGGACGTGCTCCAGTCGCCCCGCAAGATCATCGAGGGATTCAGCGGCACCCTGCTGCTGACCATCTTCTTCGTGCTCTGCCTCGACGCCAGCGTCCGCGCCTTCGGCGGCTCCCTCAGCTTCGCCGCCGTGGCCATCGTCTTCCTCGCCGGCAACGCCATCGGCTCCGCCGCCCCCACCCCCGGCGGCCTGGGGGCCGTCGAGGTCTCCCTCACGGCCGGCCTGTCCCTCTCGGGGCTCTCTCCCGAGATCGCCACCTCGGCCGTGCTGCTGTTCCGGCTGCTCACCTTCTGGCTGCCGGTGCTGCCCGGCTGGGCCTCGTTCACCTACCTGCAGCGACACGAGGCCCTGTAGCGGCCTGGGAAGGTCCCTGTGACCTTCCTGGACCCGGGGAGATCTGTGACTCCCCGGGGCCCTTCCGGGAGGCCCCCGGGGAGATCAGGCTTCGCTCCCGGGAGGCCCCCGGAGGAGATCAGGCTTCGCTGGAGCGGGACCAGATGTTGATGCCCGCCTCGACCGCGTCCTTGTCGATCGTCTCCAGCTCCTCATCGGTGAAGGACAGGTTCTCCACCGCCCCGAGGCTGTCGTCCAGCTGCCGGACACTGCTCGCGCCGATCAGCACCGAGGTGACCCGCCGGTCGCGCAGCGCCCACGCCAGCGCCATCTGCGCGAGGGACTGGCCCCGCCCCTCGGCGATCCCGTTGAGCGTGCGGATGTGGCGCATGCTCTCGTCGGTGAGCATCTCCGGGGTGAGGAAGCGCCCCAGCGAGGCCCTCGACCCCTCGGGGACGCCGTTGAGGTAGCGGTCGGTCAGCATGCCCTGCGCCAGTGGCGAGAACGCGATGCAGCCCACGCCCTCCTCCTCCAGGACGTCGAGCAGCCCGCCCTCGATCCACCGGTTCATCATCGAGTAGGACGGCTGGTGGATCAGCAGCGGCGTGCCCATCTCGCGCAGGATCCGGGCGGCCTCGGCCGTGTGTTCCGGGGAGTAGGACGAGATGCCCGCGTAGAGCGCCCGGCCCGACCGGACCGCGTGGTCCAGCGCGCCCATCGTCTCCTCCAGCGGCGTGTCCGGGTCGAACCGGTGGCTGTAGAAGATGTCGACGTAGTCCAGCCCCATCCGCTTCAGCGACTGGTCGAGGCTGGACAGCAGGTATTTCCGCGACCCCCACTCGCCGTAGGGGCCGGGCCACATGTCGTATCCGGCCTTGGTGGAGATGACCAGCTCGTCGCGGTAGCGCGCGAAGTCCTCCCGGAAGTGCCGGCCGAAGTTGCTCTCCGCCGAGCCGTACGGCGGGCCGTAGTTGTTGGCCAGGTCGAAGTGGGTCACCCCCCGGTCGAAGGCCCTCCTGAGGATGGCCCGCTGGGTCTCGAAGGGCTTGTCGTCGCCGAAGTTGTGCCAGAGCCCCAGAGAGACCGCCGGCAGCTTGAGCCCGCTCTTGCCGACCCGGTTGTACGGCTGGAGCCCGTCGTATCTGTCGTCCGCCGCGATGTAGGTCACCGGTCCGCCTTGGCTGTGTCGAGGATCCAGGAGAGGGTCAGCGCCTCCTCGCGCCAGGAGTCGTACCTGCCGCTGCGGCCGCCGTGCCCGGCGCCCATCTCCGTCTTGAGCAGGAACGGCCCGCCGTCCGCGAGGTCGCGCAGCTTCGCGATCCACTTGGCGGGCTCGTGGTAGAAGACGCGGGTGTCGTTGAGGCTGGTGATGGCGAGGATCGGCGGGTAGACCCGCCCGTCCACGTTCTCGTAGGGCGAGTAGGACTTCATGTATCCGTACACGTCGGCGTTGTGCAGCGGGTCGCCCCACTCGTCCCACTCGATGACGGTCAGCGGCAGCGACGGGTCGAGGATCGTGTTCAGCGCGTCCACGAACGGCACCTCGGCGACCACACCCGCGAACGCCTCCGGCGCGAGGTTGGCGACCGCGCCCATCAGCAGCCCGCCGGCCGACCCGCCCCGGGCGACGATCGCGCTCGACCAGCCCTCCGCCTTGAGGTGCTCGGCGGCGGCGACGAAGTCGGTGAAGGTGTTCTTCTTCTTCTGGAACTTGCCGTCCTCGTACCAGCGGCGGCCCATCTCGCCGCCGCCCCTGACGTGCGCGATGGCGAAGACGAAGCCCCTGTCGAGCAGGCTGAGCCGGGCCACCGAGAACGACGGGTCGATCGAGATCTCGTAGCTGCCGTAGCCGTACAGCACGGTGGGCGCGGGCCGCTCGGTGCCCTTCCTGACCACGATCGAGATGGGGACGCGGGTGCCGTCGGAGGCGGTGGCCCACTCGCGGAACTGCTCGTAGTCGGCCGGGTCGTAGCCACCGAGCACGGCTTTCCGCTTCAGCAGGATCAGCTCGCGCGTCCGCAGGTCGTAGTCGTAGACCGAAGGCGGGGTGATCATGCTGGTGTAGCCGAGGCGGAGCCGTTCGGCGGTGAACTCCGGGTTGCCCGCGGGCGAGACATCGTAGATCGGCTCCGGGAAGGAGATCTCGTACGGCTCGGCGCCCCCGGGCAGGACGCGGATGCCGGTGAGGCCCTCGCGGCGGAAGTGCACGACGGTGTGGCTCTGGAAGGCGTCGACGTCGAGCAGCCGGGTGTCGGCGCGGTGCTCGATCAGCGGGGTCCAGTCCCCCGGGGCGTCGAGCGGCGCGGTGGCCAGCTCGAAGTTCTCCGCGTTCTTGTTGTGCAGGATCAGGAAGTGGTCGCCGGCGTGGTCGACGCCGTATTCGACACCGGTCTCCCGGGGCCGGACGAGGCGGAACTCGCCCGTCGGGTCGTCCGCCTCGAGGATGCGGATCTCACTGGTGATCTTGCTCCCGGCCGAAAGCACGAGGTAGCGCTCGCTGCGGCTGAGCCCGATGCCGATCCAGAACCGCTCGTCGCCCTCCTCGTGGACGAGCACGTCGTCCTTGGCCTCGGTGCCGATGGTGTGCCGGTGGACCTGGTTGGGCCGCCAGGCCTCGTCGACGGTCGTGTAGAAGAACGCGGTGCCGTCGGCCGACCAGGCGCCGCCGTAGAAGATGCCGGAGATCTCGTCGGGGAGGGTCTCCCCGGTGGTGAGGTCCTTCACCTTCAGGGTGAAGCGCTCGTCGCCGGTGAAGTTGACGGAGTAGGCCAGCATGGTGCCGTCGGGGCTGACCGCGCTGGTGCCGATGGAGAAGAAATCGCTGTCTCCGGCCAGCTCGTTGCCGTCCAGCAGGATCTGCTCACCGGGGAGCGCCTCGCCCGCCTCCAGCTCCGGGGGCGCCTCACCGTCGGCCGCCACCCGGCACTGGATGCCGTACTGCTTGCCCTCCTCGGTCCGGGAGTAGTACCACCAGCCGTTCTTGCGGGTGGGGACGGTGAGGTCCGTCTCCAGGGTCCGGTCCTTGATCTCCTGGAAGATCGTTTCCTGCAAAGGCTTGAGGTGGGCGGTCGCCTGCTGCGTGTAGGCGTTCTCCGCCTCCAGATAGGCGATCGTCTCGGGGTCGTCCTTGACTGTCAGCCACGCGTAGTCATCGACCACGGTGTCCCCGTGGTGCACGCGCTCGCTGGGAACCTTCTTCGCCGTAGGCGGCGTCTGGCTGCTCACCCAGCCGAGTCTATGTTTCCCGCCGGGCCCGGCCCTGATCCCGGCGGGCTTCGCCGTTCGGTCTCAAGCGGTCTTGAGGGACTGCTAATCTTTTGATGTCGGCGAGGTCCGGCGCAAACCACTCCAATCACTCCGGTGACTTCAGCGTGGTCTGCACCGTGTTTGTCGACAATCCCCTGAAACTCGACGGTTTCAAAGATCGGTTCGCAGAGCCGCTCAGAGGCTGGTAAGTTTGAGGGGTTGCTCCGGAAACGGGGCGGCCGGAATTCCGGTAGGGCCAGCTAGATCAAGTCAAGTCGCTTCAAACGGGCGGGTTTGACACGGAAAAGCGG
>NZ_JBSFPS010000302.1:0-11528 GCF_053588315.1 Streptosporangium sp. NPDC003464
TTTTGTTTTTTGTGTTTTTTTGGGGGTGGGAGGGAGCGCAGCGGACGAGCGACGAGGGAAGCCACCGGTTACCAGCACCCGAGCCGCGACGCGCAGCGTCGCCAACAACACAGCGGACGAGCGACGAGGGAAGCCACCGGTCACCAGCACCCGAGCCGCGACGCGCAGCGTCGCCAACAAACAGGTGTCGCCAACAAACAGGCGTCGCGGTCAGCGGGGCAGGCCGGCCGCGAAGGCGCGGATGGTCTGGTCGGCGTGGTGGACGGGGAGGCGGGCGAAGCCCATGACCAGGGCGGGCGGCCCGGGGGCGTTGCGCATCGGGCCCGCCGGCTCGACGGCGAGGCCGCACGTCCGGGCCGTCTCGGCGGCCGAGTGCTCGTCCCAGCCGCCGGGCAGCTCGGCGAACAGGTGCAGCCCCGCGGAGACGCCGCGCACCGTGATCTCGGGCAGGTGGTCGGCCAGCGCCCGCACGAAGGCGTCGCGCCGGGCCCGGTACTCCCGGCGCATCCTCCGCAGGTGCCGGTCGTAGCCGCCGGTCCGGATGAGGTCGGCCAGCGCGTACTGCTCCAGGACCGGCGAGCCCAGGTCCAGCTCGCCGCGGGCCAGCCGGACCGACTCGGCGATCCCGGGCGGGGCCACCACCCAGCCCAGCCGGAGCCCCGGGGCGAGGGACTTGCTCACGCTCCCGGCCATGACCACGTGGCCAGGGGCGAGGCCCTGCAGGCAGCCCACCGGGTCGCGGTCGAACCGGAACTCCGCGTCGTAGTCGTCCTCAAGGATCATCGCGCCGGTCCCGGTGGCCCACTCGATCAGCGCGGCGCGGCGCCGGGGGGAGAGCACCACCCCGGTGGGGTACTGGTGGGCGGGGGTGAGCAGCACCGCCCGCGCCCCGGTCGCGGCCAGGGCCGTGACGTCGACGCCCTCGCCGTCCACCGGGACCGCGACCAGGTCGGCCCCCGCCGCGCGGAGCAGCGGGAGCTGGCGCAGGCTGGTGGGGTCTTCGACGGCCAGCCGGATCCGGCCGGGGAGCGGCGCGGGGTGGGCGATCCGGTCGACGAACCAGTTCAGGTCGTGGGTGGCCCGGCCCTCTGCGGGCTGCCCGGTGAGCGCCTGGAGCGTCAGGCTCAGCCCCTGGGCCACCCCGCCGACGATCACCAGGTTGTCCGGGCTGACGTCGGCCGCCCGGACCCTCCTCAGGTAGCCGGCCAGCTCCTCGCGCAGGCCGGGGATGCCGCCGGGGTCGCCGTAGTCGAGCGCGTCGGCGGGCAGGGTGGCGAGGGCGCGCCTGATGGCGGCGAGCCACCGCTCGCGGGGGAAGGCGCTCAGGTCGGGGGAGGTGGAACGGCTCCCGTAGTACGGCTTGCCGGCGGCCAGGGTGGTGCGGGCGGCCTCCGCCGGGGGCCGGCTCGCCGCCGGGGCCACACTGGTGCCCGCGCCGACCCGCGAGATCAGGAACCCTTCCGCGACGAGCTGCTCGTACGCCTCCACGACCACGCCCCGCGACAGCCCCAGGTCCTTGGCCAGCTCACGGCTGGCCGGCAGCCGCTCTCCCGCCGGGAGCCTGCCCTGCCGTACGGCCTGCCGCAGCTCACGGGCGATCTGCCCGGCGATCCCGCCTGCCGCCCGGTCGACGGTCAGATGCAGATCGGCCAATTGGTCCTCGTTTTCAGCGGTTGATTGGACCCGTTTCGGGAACCATTGGCCTCCTAGCATGGCCGACATGAACGCAGATGTCATCACAGCCGTCCCCGCCACGCGGGGGCGCGGCCTGGGCCAGGCGGCGGGGGCGATGTTCCTGGTCGGCACCCTGGCCGGGGTCTCCGGCGTGATCCAGGACTATCCGGTCTACGGCGGCCAGGCTCTCCGCTACCTGCTCGCCGCCGCCGTCCTGCTCGCCGTCACCCGGGCCATGGGCCTGCGGGCCGTACGGCTCACGCTCCGCGAGGGCGCGCTGCTGGTCGCGCTGTCGCTGTTCGGGCTGATGATCTTCAATGTCTGCGTGATCGAGGCCACCCGGCACGGCGGCCCCGCCCTGGTCGGCACCGTGCTCGGCACCGTTCCGCTGGCGCTCGCCCTGCTCGACGGCCGTCCCTCGCCGCGGGTCGTCGGGGCGGCGACGGTGGTGGTGGCCGGCGCGACGCTGGCCACCGGGCTGGGCAGCGGCGACCTGTCGGGACTGATGTGGTCGCTGGGGGCGCTGTTCTGCGAGATCTGCTTCTCGCTGCTGGCCATCCCGCTGCTGCCCAAGCTGGGGGCGGTCCGTGTCTCGGCCTACTCGGCGGCGCTGGCCGTGCCGCTGCTGGCCGTCGCCGGCCTGCTCGCGGACGGCGGCGCGATGCTGCGCACGCCGACTCTCCCCGAGGCCCTGGGCCTGGGCTATCAGTCGCTGATCGTGACCGCCGTGGCGTTCTTCCTCTGGTACGACGCGCTCCCGCGGCTCGGCCCGGGTACCGCGGGGCTGTTCGCCGGGCTGATCCCGGTCGGCGCCATCGTCACCGGCGTGGTCCTCGGCCTGGGCACGCCCTCCGTGCCCGACCTGCTGGGGGCCGCCCTGGTGATCGCCGGGATCGTCATCGGCCTCAACGCGGCCGGTTCGTCTCCGAGTGCGGAAGGCTCGCCCGCTGCTGGGGGACGTCCACCTGCTGCTGGGGCAACTTCACCGGCGGCTCCGGCCAACTCACCGGCCACTGGGGGGTCTGCCCGTCAATCTCCCTGATGTTCCTGAGCGTCAGGACGATCAACGAGACGGTCAGCCCGACGATCACGACAACCGCGATGATCGCGATCATGACGATATTGCTGCTCATGATGGTGTCCACGATGCCCTCCGGCTCCGTCCTGGCCGATTAACCCGGTCCTCTTCCAGCTTCCTCTGTGTCTTCGGACATGTCGGGACGGTGGACGCCATGAGTGGCTAATGCTTCCCCCAAATACTCTTTTTTCAGCCCATATCACTCCATCGGCCACGGGATGAGGGAGGACGCGACCCCCTCCCCCACCACGGCGGCCGAGCGCGATCGGGAGGCCGTACCCTCTAGGAGCACCGAAGGCCCCCGGCACGGAGGATCGAAGACGATGCCCGAGTTCGACTACACCGACCTGCTCCCCATGGGACCGGATGAGACGCGATACCGTCTGATCAGCGCCGAGGGGGTGCGCGTGGTCGAAGCCGCGGGCCGCAGGTTCCTGGAGGTCGACCCCGAGGCGCTCCGGCTGCTGACCGAGACGGCGATCCACGACATCTCCCACTATCTCCGGTCGTCCCATCTCGCCCAGCTCCGCAAGATCATCGATGACCCCGAGTCCAGCGGGAACGACCGCTTCGTCGCCCTCGACCTGCTGAAGAACGCCTCGATCTCGGCCGGCGGCGTGCTCCCGATGTGCCAGGACACCGGCACCGCGATCGTGATGGGCAAGCGCGGCCGCCACGTGCTCACCGACGGCGCCGACGCCGAGCACATCTCGCGCGGCGTCTACGACGCCTACACCAAGCTGAACCTGCGCTACTCCCAGATGGCCCCGATCACCATGTGGGAGGAGAAGAACACCGGCTCCAACCTCCCCGCGCAGATCGAGCTCTACGCCGAGGACCCGCACGGCCACGCCGACGAGTACAAGCTGCTGTTCATGGCCAAGGGCGGCGGCAGCGCCAACAAGTCCTTCCTGTACCAGGAGACCAAGGCGGTCCTCAACGAGAAGCGGATGCTCCAGTTCCTGGAGGAGAAGATCCGTTCGCTCGGCACCGCCGCCTGCCCGCCGTACCACCTGGCGATCGTCGTGGGCGGCACCTCCGCCGAATACGCCCTGAAGACGGCGAAATACGCCAGCGCCCGCTACCTGGACTCCATCCCCACCGAGGGCTCCCCGAGCGGCCACGGCTTCCGCGATACCGAGCTGGAGGCCAAGGTCTTCGAGCTCACCCAGAAGCTCGGCATCGGCGCCCAGTTCGGCGGCAAGTATTTCTGCCACGACGTCCGCGTCATCCGCCTGCCCCGGCACGGCGCCTCCTGCCCGGTCGCCATCGCGGTCTCCTGCAGCGCCGACCGCCAGGCCCTGGCCAAGATCACGCCTGAGGGGATCTTCCTGGAGCAGCTGGAGACCGACCCGGCGCAGTTCCTGCCGGAGACCACCGACGAGCACCTGTCGGACGACGTCGTGAACATCGACCTCAACCGGCCGATGCCGGAGATCCTCGCCGAGCTCACCAAATACCCGGTCAAGACCCGCCTGTCCCTGACCGGCCCCCTGGTCGTCGCCCGCGACATCGCCCACGCCAAGATCGGCGAGCTCCTCGACGACGGCGGCGAGATGCCGCAATACCTCAAGGACCACGCGGTCTACTACGCCGGACCCGCCAAGACCCCCGAGGGCTACGCCTCCGGTTCCTTCGGCCCCACCACCGCCGGCCGCATGGACTCCTACGTCGAGCGCTTCCAGGCCGCGGGCGGCTCCATGATCATGCTCGCCAAGGGCAACCGCTCCAAGCAGGTCACCGACGCCTGCAAGGCCCACGGCGGCTTCTACCTCGGCTCCATCGGCGGCCCCGCCGCCCGTCTCGCCCAGGACTGCATCAAGAAGGTCGAGGTCCTGGAGTATCCCGAGCTCGGGATGGAGGCCGTCTGGAAGATCGAGGTCGAGGACTTCCCCGCCTTCATCGTCGTCGACGACAAGGGCGAGGACTTCTTCACCGACTCCACCGGCCCAGTCCTGTCCATCGGCCGCCGCTGACCCCCTGATACCTGACCACGCAAGGCCCGGCTCCCCGCGAGCCGGGCCTTCGCCGTCCGCGGTCCGGCCGGGCGGCGGACGGGTCCTCCGGCGGCGTCCCCCGCGGGCCGCTTGGTTGAATGGCTGGATGGACGAGGCGCAGGCGCGCGCGAGGTTCCAGGCGGCCCGGGTCGCCCGGCTGGCCACGGCCGACGCCCACGGCACGCCTCACCTGGTGCCGGTCACCTTCGACCTGGACGGCGACACGATCGCCTTCGCGGTCGACCACAAGCCCAAGCGGACGACGGACCTGCGCCGCCTGCGCAACATCGCGGCCAACGACCGGGTGTGCCTGCTGGTGGACCACTACGACGACGACTGGTCACGGCTGTGGTGGGTCCGCGCCGACGGCAGGGCGCGGATCACCGGAGAGGGCCCGGCCCGGGAACGGGCCCTGGCCCGGCTGGCGGAGCGCTATCCGCCCTACCGTGACCGCCCGCCGCAGGGTCCGGTGGTCCTCATCGAGGTGGAGTCCTGGACGGGCTGGTCATACGCGTGCCGGTAGCCCCCACCAGGCGGATCCCGGCCGATCAGGCCGCGCCGGGGAGGGCCCCGGCGTGACCGGGACGGCGGAGACCGTACGCCGGCCGGACAGATCACAGAAATATGATCATGCTGTCCTTTAGTTGATCTTTCCGGTATATCTGCACCCATGAGGCAGACACAGCCACTGCAGCCGGGCGACCCCACCCAGATCGGACGGTTCCGCTTGACGGGCCGGCTGGGCAGCGGTGGCCAGGGCGTGGTGTTCCTGGGCGCGGACGAGGCCGGTCGGCGGTTCGCGGTGAAAGTACCTCACCTGCCCAACTGGACCGACGGCGAGCTGCGGGAGCGCTTCGCCCGCGAGCTGGAGACGGCCCGGCGCACCGCTCCGGCGTTCACCGCCCGGATCGTCGAGGCCGACCTCGAAGGCAGGCAGCCGTACATCGTCAGCGAATACATCGAGGGCCCCAGCCTGGGTGAGCTCGTGACGGCCGGCGGCCCGCTGCACCAGGACGCCGTACACCGGCTGGCGACGGGGCTCGCCTCGGCACTGGCCGCGATCCACCAGGCCGGCATCGTCCACCGGGACGTCAAGCCGGACAACGTCCTCATGGGGCCCGACGGGCCACGCCTGATCGATTTCGGCATCGCCCGGCTGCCCGGCATCACCATGACCACCTCGGGCCAGATGCTGGGCACGCCCCTCTACATGGCGCCGGAGGTCTTCAACGGCGAGCGGGTGGGGCCCGCGGCCGACGTGTTCGCGTGGGGCGGTGTCATCGCGTTCGCCGCGACGGGCAGGCACACCTTCGGGGGAGCCGAGATCCCGGCGATCATGCACCGCATCCTCACCGAGCAGCCGGACCTCACGGCGCTCTCCGAGCAGATCCGGCCCGTCGTGGCCGCGGCCCTCGCCAAACAGCCCGCCGACCGCCCCAGCTCGGTGGACCTGATGGTGCGGCTGGTCGGCGGCTCCTCCGTGCCGCCCTCGCAGCTCAGCACCATGGACGTCACCGACGCGGCCGTCCGGCGGCGCCGGACGCGCGTCCTGCTGGCCGCCGGGAGCACGGTGCTCACGCTGGCCGCCGCCACCGGGGTGGTGCTGGCCGTACGGCAGGCGGAGCTGGGTCCGGGCGGCGGGACGACGGCGCAGGGGTCGGGGTCCGGCTCCGTCGAGCGGGTCCGGCAGCCGGAGCCGGGCGGCGAGGGGCCGTCGCAGGACCCCGCCGGGAAGGACGGCGCCGGGAGCCCGGAACAGGACCCGGCCGGAGGGAACGGCGACGGGAAACCCGGGCAGGACGGCAGCGGGAACCCGGAACAGGACCCCGCCGGCAAGGACGGCGGCGGGAAACCCGAGCAGGACCCGACCGGCGAGGACGGCGGCGGGAGACCGGAACAGGAGCCGGCCGAAGACGACGGTGGCGACGGATCGGCGGACCCCCTCGGGGAGAGCAAACCGGCCACCGGCTCGCCGCCGGCGGTGTGGGACGGCGACGTGCGCGCCTACTACGACGTCGGTGCCGCCGAGCACGGCCGGCGGGCCGGCCGCCTGAAGGCGGCGGGCTTCCGCCCGCTGTCGATCTCCATCACCGACCGGGGCTACACGGCGCTGTGGCGCAAGACTCCGGGTGTCGCGTACGTGACCGCGCACGGTCTGACGGGAGGCGAGTACCAGGCGTTCTGGGACAAGTGGATCGCGAAGGGCTACGTGGAGACGGTCACGGCCGCGCACGGAACCGGCCCGGCGACGGTTTTCGCGCTCGTCATGGAGAAGCGCCCGGTCGGCCATGTGGCCTACTTCGGGCTGACCGGCGCCCAGCTCCGCACCCGCAACTCCGAGGCGGTGCGCAAGGGGTACATCCCCTTGTGGATCACCGCCTACGGCACCGCCGGCGACCCCCGCTACACCGCGACCTGGGTGGAGAACACCGAGGGCACCGACTGGCACCTCACCTTCGGGCAGACGGGCAAGCGGTTCCAGGCCGAGTTCGACCGGCAGGCCCGCGACAATTTCCGGCCGGATGTCACGATCGCCCCCGATGGGAAGTACACGGCGGTGTGGAAGCAGCAGCAGAGCACCTGGTCCTGCTACAGCGGACTGACCGCCCAGCGGCACGTGGCCCGTCTGAAGCAGCTCCGGCGCGAGGGCTACCGGCTCACCCGCCTGACCGCCGCCCAGGTGGGGGACGAGGTGCGCTACTCGCTGCTGGCGGACAAGAAGTAGCGACGGTCGCCGCCGGCGGACAAGACGGTCGCCGCCGGTGGACAGGGAGTAGCGACGGCGCGCGGGGACCGCGGCCGCGTGCCGTACGGAGCCCCGGACATCCGACGGGCCGTGCGGTGGCCGAGACGCCGGGCGGGCCGGGTGCCGGCCCGGACATCCGGCGCGCCCCATGAGAGGCCAAGGCGCCGGGCGGGCCGTACGGAGGCTCAGGCGCCGGGCGAGAGGTAGACCCGGAAGGTCTCGCCACGGGCGGTGAACTCGCGCAGGCAGCGCCAGCCGAGACGTTCATAGAGACGGACGGCGGCGGTGGCCCGGGGCGAGGTAACCAGCCAGGACCGGCCCGCGGCGGCGGCGATGCGCCGGACCAGGGCGGCGCCGAGGCCGCGGCCGGCGCAGCGGGGGTCGACCGCGACCTCGTGGACCTCGAAGCGGGAGGCCAGGACCGACAGGTCGCCGACCGCGTCGGCGATGGGGAGGTAGAGGCGGTCCTCCGGCCAGGGATCCGGGGTCGGGAAACCGTAGGTGAACCCGGCGGGCTCACCGTCCAGATAGGCGACGTCGCAGTGGAATCCGGGCACCCGGACGTGGGCGGCCAGCCGTTCGGCGAAGGCGTCGATCTGGTCGGAGGTCTCGCACCACGGCGGCGGTGCGAACGCCGCCGCGTAGACCGACCTCAAGGCTGCGGTGGCCGGCACTACGTCGAAGGTCAGCCCTGCAAGCACGAGACCCCCATCGGACCGAACTGACTCTTGCAATGATGATGTAGATGCGACTTATTCGCAATAGCAACAGGACCTAGGTCGCAAGACTGATTCAGATGCAAGCAAGTTGCAATAGTGTCCGGAGGAGTATTGATCAACGAGGAGGTAAGACCCCATGGGCGAGTACACCCTTCCGGACATGCCCTACGACTACGCGGCGCTGGAGCCCGCGATCACCGGCGAGATCCTGGAGCTGCACCACTCCAAGCACCACGCCGCCTACGTCAAGGGGGCCAACGACACGCTGGAGCGGCTGGCCGAGGCCCGCGACAAGGGTGAGTTCGGCGGCCTGGTCGGGCTGGAGAAGACCTTCGCCTTCAACCTGTCCGGGCACGTGCTGCACTCGATCTTCTGGCAGAACCTCTCCCCCGACGGCGGCGACCGCCCCGACGGCGAGCTGGCCGCGGCGATCGACGAGCACTTCGGCTCCTTCGACGCCTTCCAGAAGCAGCTCACCACCGCCACGGCGGGCGTCCAGGGCTCCGGCTGGGGCATCCTGGCCTGGGAGCCGCTCTCGCGCCGCCTGGTCGTCGAGCAGGTCTACGACCACCACGGCAACGTCGGCATGAACACCACCCCGCTGCTGGTCTTCGACGCCTGGGAGCACGCCTACTACCTGCAGTACCGCAACGTGCGCCCCGACTACGTCGAGAAGCTGTGGGGCCTCGTCAACTGGGCGGACGTCACCGAGCGTTTCTCAACAGTTACGAGCACGAAAATCTGACCGAAGAACGCAAGAAGATTCGGCCCGGTCTCTACTGGTCGCATTACGCAAATCGGTAAGCTGCCCCACATGCGTGCGCCGTCCGGATACCTTCTTGCAGCGCGCTACCGGCTGTCGGAGCCGGTCGGGCGCGGCGGCATGGGCACCGTCTGGCGAGCACACGACGAGCTGCTCGGCCGCGAGGTGGCCGTCAAGGAGGTGCGGCTGCCCCTCGTCCTCGACGAGGAGCTGCGTGCGGAGCTGTGCGCCAGGACCGAACGTGAGGGGCGGGCGACCGCGATGGTCGCCCATCCCTCGGTGATCACCGTCTTCGACGTCGTCACCGAGGACGAGCGCCCCTGGATCGTGATGGAGCTGCTCCGGGCCCGATCCCTGGAGCAGCTCCTCCAGGACCGGGGCCCGCTGCCGCCGCGCCAGGTGGCGGAGATCGGGCGGCAGGTCCTGGGCGCGCTGCGGGCCGTGCACGCCAAGGGGATCCTGCACCGCGACGTCAAGCCCAGCAACGTCCTGGTGACCGACGACCGGGCGGTGCTCACCGACTTCGGGCTGGCCGCGCTCGAAGGCGACGTGTCGATCACCCAGGCGGGCATCGTGCTCGGCTCGGCCGGATACATCGCTCCCGAGCGCGTGCTGGGCGCCAAGGCCCACCCCTCCGCCGACCTGTGGTCGCTCGGCGCGACCCTCTACACCGCCGTCGAGGGCCGCGGCCTGCACGGGCGCCGTACGGCCGCCGCCGCGCTGGCCGCCCTCACCAGCGGCGAGCCCATCCCGATGGAGAAGGCCGGACCGCTGACCCCGGTGCTGCAGGGCCTGCTCAAGATCGACCCGAATGCCCGGCTCGACGCGGTGCGGGCCTCGCTGATGCTCGCCCGGGTGGCGGCCGGCGGCACCGCCGAGGAGCCGATCGCCCGGACCGCGAGCAAGCCCGTCCGGAGCACCGCGACGATCACGGTCCCGCCGTTCAACCGCCGCCCGCAGCACCGCGGGACGCACCGGGTGGGCTCCGCGCCGATCCCGGCCCCGCTGCCCGTGCCGACCCCGGTCCCGCAGCCCCGCGGGCACCGGCGCCCGGCCGAGGGGGTGCACCGCAAACCGGTGGAGCGCCCCCCTGCTCAGCGTCCGTTCATCCGGTTCATGACACCTTTCATCCGGTTAGTGCTCCCACGACTTCTGTGGCCCAGGGAACTCCGTAAGCGCGGATAAAGCGTTCTTCAAGCAAGAATCGCTATCTTCTTCTCATGCCGGAACAGCAGACGCGCGTGCTCGCTGACCGCTACGAGCTGATCGCACCGCTCGGCCGGGGGACCATGGGCACGGTTTGGCGTGCCTACGACCGTTCCCTGGGCCGCGAGGTCGCGATCAAGGAGATCCGCCAGGAGTCCGGGCTCAGCGAGGCACAGCGCGCCGAACTTCGAGAGCGGATGATCCGCGAGGGCCGCACGGCTGCCCGCATCAGCCATCCCTCCGTGGCCACCGTCCATGACGCGATCATCGAGGACGGCAGCCCGTGGATCATCATGGAGCTCGTGCAGGCGCGCTCCCTTGAGCAGGTGATCGAGGAGGAGGGTCCGCTGCCGCCCCGGCTGGTCGCCGAGATCGGGGTGGACCTCCTCGGGGCGCTGCGCGCCGCCCACGCCCAGGGGGTGCTCCACCGCGACGTCAAGCCCGGCAACGTGCTGATCACCGAGAGCGGCCGGGTGGTGCTCACCGACTTCGGCATCGCCAAGGCCGAGGGCGACACCAACCTCACCAAGACCGGCATGGTGATCGGCTCCCCCGGATACACGGCGCCCGAACGGGCCCGCGGGGAGCACACCGGCCCCGAGTCGGACCTCTGGTCGCTGGGCGCCACGCTCTACTTCGCGGTGGAGGGCCGGCCGGCCTACGAGCGGTCCTCGGTGGCCGAGACCCTCGCCGCGCTGATGACCGACCGGGCCGACCCGCCGACCCAGGCCGGGCCGCTCCGCCCCGTGCTGGAGCAGCTCCTGGAGCGGGACCACACGGCGCGGCTGACCTCCGCCCAGGCGGCGGCGGCGCTCCGGGCCGTGGCCGAGACCCCCTCGACCGCGGCGGGGCCCGCACCCGTCAGGCCGGTGGCGCCGGTGGCGCCCGCCGTGCCCGTCACCCCCGCGGCCCCGGTCGCGCCGGTACGCCCTCCCGCCCCGGCGAGTGCCGCCCCTGCGGGCCCCACGGCTCCGGCGGCCCCCGTTCCGGCCCCGGCGGACGAGGAGTACGACGCCGACCGCACCATGCTGGTCGTCCGCCCCAAGGGGGGCCTGCGCCTGCCCACCGGCCACCCGTCCCCGGCCGCGGCCGGGCCGCCGCCCGCTCCGGCCTCCCCACAGGACACCCCGGCGGTGGGTCTCCCGGCGGACCGCCTGCCGGGCAGCGCGCCGGCCGGGCCCGGAGCGCCGGCCCCGGGCGGGCCCGGGCCGTCCGGCCCGCCCCGGCGGGGCATGCCGGCCACGGGCGGGCACGCGCGACCTTGCGGAGGGCGGAGTTCGGCTTCTTGGGGGTCGTGGTGTAAACGCGCATGCAGGTGCCGCGTCGCTGGGGGCTGGCCTTGAGC
>NZ_JBSFPS010000303.1:0-11457 GCF_053588315.1 Streptosporangium sp. NPDC003464
GCCGACTTTGCCGTCGCCGACGAGGGCGGCCTGTTGGCCGCGTTCCATGAATCGGCCGGGGAGCCAGTCGATTTCGGTGAAGTCGGTGGTACCCGGCCGCCGGCGCGCGGGTCAGAGCGCCGCGCTCAGCGCGCGGGCCAGGTTGGCCGCGGCCTCGGGCGCGTAGCGCAGGAACAGGTAGGGCTCGGTGAGCTCCAGCTCGATGAGGACCGGGCTGCCGTCGGGCAGGCGGACCAGGTCCACCCGGGCGTAGAGCACGTCGGGGAACTCGGCCAGCACCTGCTCGGCCAGGGCGAGCTGGTCGGCCCCGGGAGCGCGGAGCTCGCCGTGGCCGTTCCCGCGCCCCGGCCCGGTTGCGTTGCGGGCCAGCATCGGGTTACGCCGGATGGCGTGGCTGAACCGGCCGCCGAAGTAGAGCAGCGAGGTCTCCCCCTCGGTCTCGACCATGTCCAGATAGGGCTGGATCATCGCGGTCCGCCCCTCGGCGGCCAGCCGGGCGGCGTGGGCCCCGGCCTCCCCGCGGTCGCCGGTCCTGATCGTGTCGCGGGCCCCGGCCGACACCGTGGGCTTGACCACGTACTCGTCGAGGACCGGGAAGTCGGCCTCCTCGCCCGGCCCGACCCAGTAGGTGGGGATGGCCGGCGCCTTCAGGTCCCGCAGGTAGGTCTTGTCGGTGTTGCGCTCAAGCACGGCGGCCGGGTTGAGCAGCCGGGTGACGGACTCGACGCGGCGGGCCCAGTCGAGGAACTCCGCCCGCCGGTCCACATAGTCCCAGGCGGAGCGGACCACGACGGCGTCGAAGGCGGCCCAGTCGGCCTCGGGGTCGTCCCAGCGCACGACCCGCCCGGCGATCCCGGCCTCGGCCCAGGCGGCGAGAGCGAGCTCCTTCTCGTCGTCGACCCCGTCCGGGTCTGCGAAAGTCACATAGGCCGCGGAAACGCTCATCGAAAGCCCCTCATGTCAGCACCAACCAAACATCAGGGACCTTACACAGAGCCGCGCGCCAGCCCCGGCCCAGCCCCGGGCCTCCGCGGCTACGCCCCGTAGACGGGCTCCGGCTCGGCCGCCTCGGCCAGGAGCCCGGCGACCGCGTCGCCGATCTCGGCGGGCTCCCAGCGGGCGCCCCGGTCGGCGCGGGGGCCGTGCCGCCAGCCGTCGGCGAGGGAGAGTACGCCGCCCTCGACCTCGAAGACCCGCCCCGTGACGTGGGCGGACCCCGCCGAGCCGAGCCATGCCACCAGCGGCGCCACGTTGGCCGGGTCCATCGCGTCGAAGCCGTCCGCGGGCCTGGCCATCGTCGTGGCGAAGACCTCCTCGGTCATCCGGGTCCGCGCGGCCGGGGCGATCGCGTTCACCGTGACGCCGTAGCGGCCGAGCTCGGCGGCGGCCACCTGGGTGAGCGCCACGATGCCCGCCTTGGCCGCGGCGTAGTTGCCCTGCCCGACGCTGCCGAGCAGTCCGGCGCCGGAGGAGGTGTTGATCACGCGGGCGTCCACCGGCTCCCCCGCCTTCGACCGCTCCCGCCAGTGCGCCCCGGCGTGCCGCAGCGGCAGGAAGTGGCCCTTGAGGTGCACCCGGATCACCTCGTCCCACTCCTGCTCGGTCATCGAGACCAGCATCCGGTCGCGGACGAACCCGGCGTTGTTCACCAGCACGTCCAGCCGGCCGTAGGCGCTCAGCGCCGTCTTGACCAGCCGCGCCGCGCCGTCCCAGTCGGCGACGTCGTCGCTGTTGGCCATCGCCTGGCCCCCCAGCGCGCGGATCTCGGCGGCCACCTCCAGCGCGGGCACCCCGGAGCGGCCGTCTCCCCGGGGGCCCGCCCCGAGGTCGTTGACCACGACCTTCGCCCCCTGCCTGGCGAACTCAAGGGCGTGTTCCCGCCCGATGCCGCGCCCGGCCCCGGTCACGATCACCACACGCCCGTCACAGATGCCGCTCATGCAAGGTCCTTCCATGCAAGGTCCTCCGTCGTGATCATGCAGAGTTTCCCGGGGGTTCACCCGCCGTGTCCAGAAGCGATCCGCCGCCAGGCGGGGATCTCCCCGCCGCCGTGCAGGAGGAGCTCGGCCCCGGTCACATAACCGGGGGCGGCCAGCCACAGACACGCCCCGGCCACGTCCTCGGGCAGGGCCATCCGGCCCGCGGGGACGGCGGCGCCCATCCTCCGGACCCCCTCGGGGCCGCCGTAGTGACCGGCCGCGCTCTCGGTCTCGGCGAGGCCGACGACCACCGTGTTGACGCGGACCCGCGGCGCCCACTCGGCGGCCAGGCAGGCGGCCAGGTGGTGCAGGCCCGCCTTGGCCGCGCCGTAGGCGGAGGTGCCGGGCGAGGGACGCGCGCCGCTCGAACTGCCGATCATGATGATCGAGCCGCCCACCGCGGCCAGGAGCGGGTGGGCGCGCTGGGCGACCAGCAGCGGAGCGATCAGGTTGAGCTCGACGATCCGGGCGTGCAGCCGCGGCGAGGTCCCGGCCAGCGGCGCGTACGGCGAGCCGCCCGCGTTGCTGACCACCGTGTCGAGCCGCCCGTGCCGTTCCTCGATCTCCCCGACCAGCCGGTCCACCTCGGCCGGGTCCCGCACGTCGGCCGCGACGAACCCGATGCCCGCCGGCAGCGCCCGCGGCTCCTGGCGCGCGCACACCACCACCCGGGCCCCGGCGGCCAGGAAGGCGCCGGCGATCCCGGCGCCGAGTCCCTTGGTCCCACCGGTGACCAGCACGACCGATCCGGCGTAGTCGTAGGAGACCCGCATGACACCCTCACCGTCTTCCTTCCGCCCGGCCTGTCGCGTGCTACCGTACCAAGCAAGCGTTAGGTGAATACAGTGAGGCGCGATGGGAATCACTCTGCACGGCGGCGGACCGGTCGCCGAGGTGGTCATGGACGTGCCCCCGGTCAACGCGTTGACCGTCTCGGGCTGGTTCGAGCTGGCGCGGGCCCTGCGGAAGGCCGGACGCGACCCCGTCACCCGCGCGGTGGTGCTGCGCGCCGAGGGCCGGGGCTTCAACGCCGGGGTGGACGTCAAGGAGATGCAGGCCACCCCCGGGCACGCCGCCCTGGTCGGGGCCAACCGGGGATGCGCGGCGGCCTTCGCGGCGGTCTACGAGTGCGAGGTCCCGGTGATCGCCGCCGTGCACGGGTTCTGCCTGGGCGGCGGCGTCGGCCTGGCGGGCAACGCCGACATCGTCGTGGCCGCCGAGAACGCCTATTTCGGCCTGCCGGAGGTGGACCGCGGCGCGCTGGGCGCGGCCACCCACCTGGCCCGGCTGGTCCCCCAGCACCTGATGCGCGCCATGGTCTACACCTGCCGCACCGTCACCGCCGCCGAACTGCGCGCCTTCGGCTCGGTGCTGGAGGTCGTCCCCCGCGACAAGCTGCGCGAGGCCGCCCTCGACGTCGCCTCCGCGATCGCCGCCAAGGATCCCTACGTCATCCGCCGGGCCAAGGAGTCGCTCAACGGCATCGACCCGGTCGACGTCAGGCGCAGCTACCGGTTCGAGCAGGGCTTCACCTTCGAGCTCAACCTGATGGGCGCCGGCGACAGACACCGCGACGCGTTCGTCTCCGGCGAGGCCGGGGCGGACGGGGCGCCGGGCGAGGAGGCTCGATGAGCGGCAAGGTGATGTCGGTCGAGGAGATCGTCGGCTCGCTGCGCAGCGGCATGACGGTCGGGATCGGCGGCTGGGGCTCGCGGCGCAAGCCGATGGCCCTGGTCCGCGCGCTGTGCCGCTCCCCCCTCGAAGACCTGACGATCGTCTCCTACGGCGGCGCCGACGTCGGCCTGCTCTGCGCCCACGGCAAGGTCCGCAGGGTGATCGCGCCCTTCGTCACGCTCGACTCGATCCCCCTCGAACCGCACTTCCGGGCCGCCCGGCAGAGCGGCGCCGTGGAGTTCACCGAGTACGACGAGGGCATGTTCATGTTCGGCCTGCTCGCGGCGGCGCACCGGCTGCCCTTCCTGCCGACCCGGGCCGGGCTCGGCTCGGACGTGACGCGGGTCAACCCCGGCCTGCGGACCGTCCGCTCCCCCTACCCCGACGGGGAGGAGCTGATCGCGGTCCCCGCGCTGACCATGGACGCCGCGCTCGTCCACCTCAACCGGGCCGACCACCTCGGCAACGCCCAGTATCTCGGCCCCGACCCCTACTTCGACGACCTCTACGCCAAGGCCGCCGAACGCTGCTATGTCTCCTGCGAGCGCCTGGTGGACACCGCCGACCTGCTCAAGGAAGGCCCGCTCCAGTCGCTGCTGATCAGCAGGTCCATGGTGACCGGCGTGGTGGAGACGCCCGGCGGCGCCCACTTCTCCACCTGCGAGCCGGACTACGGCCGCGACGAGACCTTCCAGCGGGCCTACGTGGCCGCCGCCGCCGACCCGCAGGCGTGGAAGGCGTTCCGGGAGCGCTACCTGTCCGGCGACGAGGCCTCCTACCAGGAGGCCGTACGGCAGGCACGGGAGGGCGCGTGAGCCCCGGCCCCCTCCGGCGCCGCCGCACCGGACAGCTCAGGACACCGGCCCCCGGGAGGGACACGTGACGATCACCGCCACACGCGCCGAGGTGTGCGTCGTCGCCTGCGCCGAGGCGTTCCGGGGGGACGGGGAGATCCTCGCCGCCGGCATCGGCGGCGCGATCACCATGCTGGCCGCCCGGCTGGCCCGGCTCACCTTCGAGCCCGACCTGATCACCCATGACGGGACGTGCCTGCTGACCGGGGACGTGCCGCCGCTGGGCGGGACGCCCGGGGTGGTCGAGGGCTGGCTGCCCCTCCGGGACCACCTGTGGCTGGTGCTCAACGGCAGGCGGCACGTCATGCTGGGGGCGAGCCAGCTCGACCGGTACGGCAACAGCAACATCTCCTGCATCGGCGACTGGGCCAGGCCCCGCTCCCAGCTCCTCGGTGTGCGCGGCGTCCCGGGCAACACCGTGTGCGGCCCGACCAGCTACTGGATCCCCAAGCACTCGCCCCGGGTGTTCGTGCCGAAGGTGGACATGGTCAGCGGCGTCGGCCACGACCGCGCGGCCGAGGCGGGACCCAGCGCCTACCGCCACCACGACCTGCGCCGGGTGGTCACCGACCTGGCCGTGCTGGACTTCGACACCCCCGACCACTCGATGCGCCTGGCCTCGGTCCACCCGGGCGTCACCGTGGCGGAGGTCGTGGAGCGGACCGGCTTCCGGCTCGCCGTCCCGGACACGGTCCCCCGGACCCGCCTGCCCACCGGCGAGGAGCTCCGCGTCCTCCGCGAGGTCCTCGACCCCGGCTCCCTGCGCGAGCGCGAGGTCCCCGACCCGGGCCCGCCCGGCGCCCCCGCGGCCGCCGCGGCCCCTGGGCCCCCCGGCGCCGCCTCCCCGCGCGAGCGCGGGGCCCCCGCGTGACCTCCGGTCCCGGGCCGGCCGCACCCACCGGCGGCGCCGCGGACCCGGCCGGGCCCGCGACGCCCACCCTGACCACCCGGCTCACCGAGCTGGTCGGCTGCCGCCACCCCATCGTGCAGACCGGCATGGGCTACGTGGCCGGCGCCCGGCTGGCCGCCGCCACCTCCGCCGCGGGCGGCCTGGGGATCATCGCGGCGGCCACGATGCCGGTCGAGCAGATGACCGCCGCGATCCGGTCGGTCCGGGAGCGGACCGACGCGCCCTTCGGGGTGAACATCCGCTCCGACGCCGACGACGCGCGCGAGCGGATCGACATCATGATCCGCGAGGGCGTCCGGGTCGCGTCGTTCGCGCTGGCGCCCAGGCGGGAGCTCATCGCCCGGCTGAAGGACGCCGGCGTGGTGACGGTCCCCTCGGTCGGCGCGCGCAGGCACGCCGAGAAGGTCGCCGCCTGGGGGGTGGACGCGGTGATCGTGCAGGGCGGCGAGGGCGGCGGGCACACCGGGGCCGTCCCGACCACGGTGCTGCTCCCTCAGGTCGTGGACGCGGTGGACGTCCCGGTCATCGCCGCGGGCGGCTTCTTCGACGGACGCGGGCTGGTCGCCGCCCTGTCGTACGGCGCGTGCGGGATCGCGATGGGCACCCGCTTCCTGCTGACCTCCGACTCCCCGGTCGGCGAGGAGGTGAAGAAGGTCTATCTCGGCATGTCCGACACCGTGGTCACCACCCGGGTGGACGGCGTCCCGCACCGCGTCCTGCGCACCCCCTTCGTCGACTCCCTCGAACGCTCCCGGCTGCGCCTGCTCCGGGCGATCGCCAACGGAGCCCGGTTCAGGAGGCTGTCGGGCACGTCATGGGCCGGGATGGTGCGCGAGGGCCGCCGGATGAGACACGGCCGCGACCTGACCTGGGCCCAGGTCCTGCAGGCGGCCAACACCCCGATGCTGCTGCGGGCCGCCATGGTGGACGGGCGCGCGGACCTGGGCGTCATGGCCTCGGGACAGGTCGTCGGGCTGATCGACGATCTGCCGAGCTGCGCGGAGCTGATCGGCCGGATCATGTCCGAGGCGCACGCCGTACTGGACCGTCTGCCGCGTCCGTGACCAGGTCGGGCCCGCCTTTACGAAGTATGTCCGTTTTTCGGATCTCTTCGGCCGGTACGGCCCCACCGGCCGACGCGGCCGCGTGGCACGCGCCGCGGCCGTCGGCCCGGGCGACGATCCGGCCCGCCTCGACGCGGACGGCGGCCTCGGTCCCGTCGCTGACGGCGGGCACACCGGCCGCCGCGGCGAGGGCGCCGGAGCCGTCGTGGACCACCTGGAGGGGCGGCCACGCCGTGGGCGGGAAGGCCTGGCGCAGGCAGGCGCAGAGGCCGGCGACGGCCAGCCGGGCCAGCGGCGTCAGCTCGGCGGGGTCGCCGGTGACCAGGACGGCGGTGACCGTGGCTCCGGCCGGCGCGGCCCGCACCGCCTCCTCGACGGCCTCGAGCCGGTGCAGCCCGAGGACCGCCACCACGCCGTCGTCGGCCAGCCACGCGGGTCCGCCGCGGATGACGTCCGCGGCGGGCGGCGGGGACCACGGCTCGTCGGCGGGCCGCGCCAACGGGACGTAGGGGAGGTGCGGGGGCTGCCACGCGTCGCCCAGGTCGAGGTCCGCGAGCTGCTCGCAGACGCCGATGACGTTGAAGGGCTCGACGAAGCCGGGCGCGGCGGCGGCCAGTTGCCCCGCGCCGTGCAGGGTCGTGAGCACGGACTCGGCCACGCGCACCAGGCGGCCGGCGGGCGTCCCGGGCGGGCGCAGCCGCTCCAGGGCCAGTCCGAGCAGGATCGCGTCGAACCTCATCAGCTGCGCGAACGGCAGCCGGGTCCGCCCGTCCACCAGGATCTCGGACATCAGGTCCGAGCCGAGCCGGGCCGGGCCGGGCCGTTCGTCGGTGGCGAGGGGGAGCCCGGCGACCCAGGCGCGGGCGAACGCGCCGAGCGCCTCGCGGGCGGTGCGGCCCGGCTCCGGGTGCGGCGGCCGCGGCGCGCGCTCGGCGAGGTCGGCCAGGACGGCGAAGTAGAGAGCCCGTTTGCCGGGGAAGTTGGAGTAGACCGCGCCGCGGGTGAGCTCGGCGCGCTCGGCGATCGCGTCGATCTTGGCGTCGCGGAAGCCGCGCTCGGTGAACTCCTCCTGGGCGGCGGCCAGCACCCTGGCGCGGTTGCGCTCCTGCGTCTCAGCCCTGGTGAGCCGGCCCATCGTCCCCCTCGTTCCGGCGTTGCCCGCCCGTTCCGCCCCAAGATATCGTCGCCATCTATATGATGGGATCATCTGATCAGATCATTCGAAGCCTGGGGTGTCCATGACCGGCGTCGGACCGGATGCGGGCGGCGCGCCCGAGATCGACCTGATCCGGCCGGGTCCCGGCCCGCACGACCGTTGAGGAGACGTTCTCGAATGGCACGCATCGGTGACGGCAACCTGCTGAGGTGCACGTTCTGCGGCAAGAGCCAGAAGCAGGTCCGCAAGCTCATCGCGGGCCCGGCCGGCGTCTACATCTGCGACGAGTGCGTCGGGCTCTGCAACGAGCTCATCGAGGAGGAGCTCGCCGAGTCCGCCGCGGGCGAGCCGTGGGAGCCGCCGAAGCCGCGGGAGATCCACGACTTCCTCGATCAGTACGTCATCGGGCAGGACGCCGCGAAGAAGACACTCGCGGTGGCGGTCTACAACCACTACAAACGCATCCGGCCGGGGGCCCGCGGGAGCGGGCGGCAGGCCGCGAAGGAGGAGCCGGTCGAGCTCGGCAAGTCCAACATCCTGCTGATCGGCCCGACCGGCTGCGGCAAGACCCACCTCGCCCAGACGCTCGCCCGGATGCTCGACGTCCCGTTCGCGATCGCCGACGCCACCGCGCTCACCGAGGCCGGCTATGTCGGGGAGGACGTCGAGAACATCCTGCTCAAGCTGCTCCAGGCCGCCGACTACGACATCGCGAAGGCCGAGACCGGCATCATCTACATCGACGAGATCGACAAGGTCGCCCGGAAGAGCGAGAACCCGTCGATCACCCGTGACGTCTCCGGCGAGGGCGTCCAGCAGGCGCTGCTGAAGATCCTGGAGGGCACGACCGCGAGCGTGCCGCCGCAGGGCGGCCGTAAGCACCCGCAGCAGGAGTTCATCCAGATCGACACCGGCAACGTGCTGTTCATCGTCGGCGGCGCGTTCGACGGCCTGGAAAGGATCATCGAGCGGCGGGTCGGCCACCGGGGCGCCGGGTTCGGCGCCCCAGCCCGCACCGAGGACAGGGCGGCCGAGAAGGACGCCCTCGCCCGGGTCATGCCCGCGGACCTGCTGAAGTTCGGCCTGATCCCGGAGCTCGTCGGCCGCCTCCCGGTGGTGTCGACCTTCCAGGCGCTGGACCGGACGGCGCTGACGCGGATCCTCACCGAGCCGCGCAACGCGCTGGTCAAGCAGTATCAGCGGCTCTTCGAGATCGACGGCGTCGAACTGGAGTTCACCGAGGACGCCGTCGACGCGATCGCCGAGCAGGCGCTGCTGCGCCGCACCGGCGCCCGGGCGGCCCGCGCGGTCCTCGAAGAGGTCCTGCTCAACGTGATGTACGAGGTGCCGAGCCGGGACGACGTGGCCCGCGTCGTGATCAGCCGCGAGACCGTGCTCGGCAACGTCAACCCGACCCTGGTCCCCCGCGGGCGGCCGGACCGCGGATGGGAGCGCCCTGAGAAGTCCGCCTGAGACGTCCCCGGCCTCCGGCGCCGTGGTCCGGCACCGGAGGTCAGAGCTGGGCGTCCCCGGCGAGGAGCTCGGCGGCGGCCTGGCCGCAGACCCGGGCGGCCCCGTGGGTGGCGATGTGGACGGCGCCGAGGTCGGAGCGGCCGGGCAGGCCCATCTCGACCACCACGGCGTCCGGCCGGGCGGCCAGGAGGTGGTGGAGGGCGTCGGTCTGCCAGGGGTGGCGGTGGGCGTCGCGGACCACGGCGACCAGCGGGCGCTCCGCGGCGGCGGCGAGGGCGGCCTCGATCGCGCCGCCGGTGGCGGCCGAGGCGTTCAGGCGGGTCACCGTGGTGCCGGGCAGGAGCTTGCCGAGCGGCTCCCCGACGCCCCAGGGGGTGTCCTTCTCGATGGCGAGGTTCATCTCCGGGGCGAGCTCGACCACGTGGGGCGGGGCGGGCAGCGGGAGGACCGCGGTCGCCGAGCGGCGGGTGATCCGCAGGGCCCGCCGGGCGGCGGCCAGGCCGATCCCCGCGTCGCCGGGGCGGGCGGCCGCGGAGCGCCCCCGTGCGGCGGAGACGCTCCAGAGCGCGAGCTCGCAGACCCGGTGGGCCGCCTCGGCCAGCCGCTCCTCGGGGAGCCGTCCCTCGATCACGGCGTCCACGATGGCGTCGCGGACCGCGGTCGCGGTGTGCTCGTCGGCGTGCTCGCCGCCCACGCAGATCGCGTCGGCGCCCGCGGCGATGGCCCGCGCCGAGGCGCCGCCGATGCCGTAGGGGCCGGAGACGGCCGCCATCTCGATGCCGTCGGTGACGATGACGCCGTCGAAGCCCAGCTCGACCCGGAGCAGGTCGTGCAGCACCCGGCCGCTGAGCGTGGCGGGCAGGGCGGCGTCGAAGGCGGGGACCAGCAGGTGGCCGGTCATGACCGTGCGCACACCCTCGGCGATGGCCGCGCGGAAGGGCCGCAGCGCCATCTCGTGGAGCTCTTCGGCGGTGGCCGCGACCAGCGGGACGCCGTGGTGGGAGTCGACGGAGGTGTCGCCGTGCCCGGGGAAGTGCTTGGCGCAGGCGGCGACGCCGGAGGACTGCAGGCCCCGGACCCAGGCGGCGGTGTGCCGGGAGACCAGGTCGGGGTCGGCGCCGAAGGAACGCAGGCCGATGACCGGGTTGTCCGGGTTGGAGTTGACGTCCGCCGAAGGGGCGAAGTCGAGGTTGACGCCCGCCGCGGCGAGGTCGCGGCCGAGATCCCGGGCGAGCTCCTCGGTGAGCTCGGTGTCGTCGACGACGCCGAGGGCGAAGTTCCCCGGCCGGGTGCTGCCGGCCGCGGCCTCCAGGCGCGTGACCTCCCCCGACTCCTCGTCGACGCCGACGATCACCTGCGGGTTCTCCGCGCGGAGCGCGGCCGTCAGCTCGGCGACCTGGGACAGGGTCGCGATGTTCCTGGAGAAGAGCACCACTCCGGCCAGGCCGTCGGCCAGACGCCTGCGCAGCCAGTCAGGCGGCGTCTTCCCCTCGAACCCCGGAAGAACTACCGTGTCCGCCAGACGGAGCAGCTCTGGGCCGCGTTTCATGCACCCTCCTCGCCTGACGGCCGACCGGCATCCCCTGCCGAAGACACGTAGACAACGCATTGTGTGGCACCTCAAGAGAGAGCGCTCCCAGAGGCTTGGGCGTAAATCTAATAGGAAACTTTCCTAATTGCTAGTGGGCTGACCATGGGCATTTGACTCAAGGTTTACTCACCAAAGTGATCAATGGGGCTGGAGGGAGCCCGCCGGGACGAGACCTCGGCCGGGCCGGGGCGCCGGCCACGCGCGGGAACCGGCCGTCACCTCCCCGGCGGACGCCGAGCAGCGCCCCGCCGGGGGACGTCGTCGCCGTCGAGCCCCGGCCGGCGGTCTCCAGACTGATCACGCGCAGACCGAACGAGACCGACGCCGAGATGGCCCGCACCGCCTCCGCCCGGGCCGCTCTCCCGTCACCGGCGGAAGGCGCGTGCGACGACGCCGCTTCCGAGCGGACCGACGACCACGACGGGGCGGACCGGCGGATCCACCGCCACCGCGCCCTCGACCTTCCCGCCCAGCTTCCCGCCCAGCGGATGGTCGTCATCGACCGCTCCGTCGCCTCCGTGCCCGTCACCCCGGACGACGGACGTCTCCCCGCGCACCTGGTTCACCGCCGCACGCCGGGCGCCCGCCCGGGGCGGACGCTCTCTCAGAGCCGTTCGATGATCGTCACGTTGGCCTGGCCGCCGCCCTCGCACATCGTCTGCAGGCCGTACCTGCCGCCGGTCCGCTCCAGCTCGTGCAGGAGCCGGTGAAGAACAGCACCGCCCCCGCCAGATCCATTCAGTCGCGGACCCCGCC
>NZ_JBSFPS010000304.1:0-11446 GCF_053588315.1 Streptosporangium sp. NPDC003464
GGTCCTGCCGCGCGGCGCCGGTTACCGGGAGTTGCCGCCGAGGGTCTTGCGCCAGTGGAAGCCCCCGGGCAGGTTCACGCTCAGGGTGCGGCGGCCGTCGGCCGTCTTGGTGACCCGGAACGCGCGGTTGCCCCAGCTGTGGCCGACCCCGCTCCGCGACAGGTTGAGACGGAACGGACCGAACTTCAGCGACTTCCTGTATCCCCAGCCCATTGCTTCCTCCCTTGAGGTGTCGGCAGGGAGGTTCAGCTACCCGCCTGCGCCGTTCCAAACGCGGGCGGGCGGCGGCTCACGCGGTCACGGTGGCGGGGTCGTCGCGGTGGGGGTGGGCGCGGGACGCGCGGGCATCCCGGGGAAGGCCTCGATGTCCGGGCGCAGGCCGTAGGAGCGGACGGCGCACTCCTGCATGGCCAGCGCGGCCATCTTCCGCAGGGCCGGGTCGTCGGAGGCGGCCAGCTCCAGATAGGCGCCCGTCACCCCCCGCTCGACCGTCACGGCCAGCTCCACAGCCTGGGCCGCGCCGGACGGGGTGAGCGGCAGCCGGTAGCTCGGGGCCGGCTCGGCGGGGGCGCCGCCGCGGGCGACGATCAGGGCGCGGAGCCGGTCACGGCGGGCGCGGTGGGCGTCGAAGGCGTCGGTCGCGACGGTGCGCAGAGCGCCCGTGGACCTGGCGGCGATGACCCCGTAGGCGTAGACGGCCGCGTGCTCGGCCGCCAGGGCCGTGTCGAGCCCCCGTCCGGCCCTCACAGCGGCCTCGACAGGGCCAGGGCGTGGGCGGCCTCGCAGGCGCCGATGGAGGCGATCAGCTGGGCCAGGGAGGGGGAGGCCCCGTCGAGCTGGCGGGGACGGAGCGCGGCGGCCTTCCGCTCCAGTGCCTGCAGGCTCCGCAGGGACGCCTTCCGGGCCGGCGCGGGGGTGCCGGAGGGCGCGGGGGACGGGGCGCTCCCGGACGGCGCCGGGGTGGCCGCGGACTCGGGCGGCAGCCGCCTGCGGAGCTCGGCGAGGTGGGCCTCGTGCCGCTCCCTGAAGGGGGCGAGCTTGGCGGAGGCGGCCGACGCGTAGTGCGCGATGGTCTGCTCCTTGCCCGCGATCAGCTGCTTGAGCAGCACGGTCTCCGGGTCGGGGGGCTCGGCCCGCGGGGGCTCCGGCTCCTCGGCGGCGCACCCCGCGACCGCCGCGGCGGCCACCCCGAGAGCGCCGCCCCGCAACAGGGCGCGCCGGGACAGGGAACGCACGGACGACCTCCGGTTATGGGTGGGCTGCTGACGCTCTAGCATCGTACGGGCTTGGAATCACATTCACCGCGCTTCTCGGACGGGCTCGCCGTGCCGAGTGGCGCTCTTTCCACGTCCGGGTGTGGATAGGCTGGTGAACCACATGGGCGAGGTCCGCCCGGCTTGAGATCGTGACAATAGGAGGTCGGCATGGGCAGCGCCACATCCCGCGACCGCCTGATAAAGCTTCTGGAACCTGTCGTCGGAGCCGAAGGGCTCGACTTGGAGGACGTCACGGTCACGCCGGCGGGCAAGCGGCGGTTGCTGCGCGTCGTCGTCGACCGTGACGGCGGCGTGAGCCTGGACGACGTCGCCGAGGTCAGCCTCGCCGTCTCCGCCACGCTGGACGCCGACGACGCCATGGGGAACACCCCCTACGTGCTGGAGGTCTCCTCTCCGGGGGTCGACCGCCCGCTCACCGAGCCGCGCCACTGGCGCCGGGCGGTGAAGCGGCTGGTCAAGGCCGACCTGAGGGACGGCACCTCCGTGGAGGGCCGGATCGTCGCCACCGACGAGACCGGCGTGGAGCTGGACGTTGCGGGCGCACCGCGCCGCATCGATTATCAGGACCTGACCCGAGGACGGGTGCAGGTGGAATTCCGCCGGCTAGACGACGCCGAAGACGACGGCGAAGACGGCGACGAAGGCTAAGGGGGAGCCTCGTGGACATCGACATGAGCGTCCTGCGCAGCCTGGAGCGGGAGAAGGACATCTCCTTCGACCTGGTCGTCAAGGCGATCGAGGACGCGCTACTGATCGCATACTTCCGGAGCGAGGGCGCGGCCGCCAAGGCGCGGGCCCAGCTCGACCGGCAGTCCGGGCACGTGACCATTTTCGCCGCCGAGATCGACGACGAGAGCGGGGAGGTGCTCAGGGAGTTCGACGACACCCCGGGCAACTTCAGCCGCATCGCCGCGACCACCGCCAAGCAGGTCATCCTGCAGCAGCTCAGGGACGCCGAGGACGAGATCAACTTCGGTGAGTTCGCCAGCCGTGAGGGCGAGCTCGTGGCCGGCGTCATCCAGCAGGGCAAGGACCCGAGGGTCGTCCTGGTGGACCTCGGCAAGATCGAGGCCGTGCTCCCGCACAACGAGCAGGTCCCCGGCGAGGAATACGTCCACGGCGAGCGCATCCGCTGCTACGTGGTCCAGGTCAAGAAGGGCCACAAGGGCCCGTCGGTGACCCTGTCGCGCACCCACCCCGGTCTGGTGAAGAAGCTCTTCGCCCTGGAGGTCCCGGAGATCGCCGACGGGACGGTGGAGATCGCCGCCATCGCGCGCGAGGCCGGCCACCGGACCAAGATCGCTGTGCGGTCGCGGCGTCCCGGCGTGAACGCCAAGGGCGCCTGCATCGGCCCGATGGGCTCGCGGGTGCGCAACGTGATGGCGGAGCTGCACGGCGAGAAGATCGACATCATCGACTGGTCGGAGGATCCCGCGGAATTCGTCGGGAATGCCCTCTCGCCCTCCCGTGTTTCCCATGTCGAGGTGATCGACGCCGAGGGGCGCGCCGCGCGGGTGACCGTGCCGGACTACCAGCTCTCCCTGGCGATCGGCAAGGAGGGGCAGAACGCCCGGCTGGCCAATCGCCTCACCGGATGGCGCATCGACATCCGTCCGGACACACAAGCAGGGGATGCGGCCGGTTCCGCAGATGCGTCCACACGGTAAGCTGGAATATGGTGGCCAGGCCGCCCCGCTGAGGATGTGTGTGGGGTGCCGGGTTCGCACGGTCTCCTCCGAGCTGCTCCGCCTGGTGGTGGTCGAGGGCGTTATAGTCCCCGACCTGCGACGACGGCTCCAGGGTCGTGGTGCTTCACTGCATCCCTCCCTGAGCTGTCTCGAGCTCGCCGAGCGTCGCCGAGCGTTTCCGCGCGCGTTTCGCGTGGCGGGCCCGCTCGACCCGTCGCGCGTACGGGCCCACCTGGAAGAGGTCCACGCTGAAAGGATCGGGTGAAATGGTTGCCAACTGTCATGTAGGACGCCGAGTTGATGGGCTGGTCAGATAGCTATGAGCGCCTGATGAGCATGCGGCGATGAGTACATCTACGTAACGACGGTCCGGCGGCACTGCCTCCCGGGCCGAGTAAGGGAGTGCAGTGGCGAAGGTCCGGGTATACGAGCTCGCCAAGGAGTTCGGTGTGGAGAGCAAGGTCGTCATGGCCAAGCTCCAGGAGATGGGCGAGTTCGTGCGTTCGGCGTCCTCGACTATCGAAGCACCGGTAGTCCGTAGGCTCACGGAAGCTTTGGGCGGTCCCCCCAGGGGTTCGTCCGACAGGGGCGGCAACAGGTCGCCCAGGCCGCCTCAGGCGGCACCCCGGCCGGCTGAGAGCCAGGCCGGAAGCGGCGCCCCCGCGGCGCCGTCCTCGATTCCCAAACCGGGACCGGCCCCCAAGCCGGGTCCGAGGCCTGGGCCCGCAGCGGCCCGTCCCGCGGCCCCCGCGCCGCAGGCCCCGCCCGTGGTTCCCCAGCCTCCGCAGGCGCCGCCTCAGCAGCAGCAGCCTTCGCCGGTTCAGCCGCCGCGTTTCGAGGCTCCGCGCCCCGACGCCGGACGCCCCGCGACCCCCGGCCCCAAGCCGGGTCCTCGCCCGGCTCCGCGTCCGGGACCGGCGCCCCGTCCGGAGGCCGCGCGTCCGGAGGGCCGTCCCTCCGGCGGCCCGGGTGGAGCCCCTTCGGGCCCCCGTCCCGGTGCGGCGCCCGGCCCCAAGCCCGGCCCGCGTCCGGGCCCGCGTGGGCCGCGCCCCGGCAACAACCCGTTCTCGTCGAACGCCAGCGGTATGGGCCAGGCCCGTCCGCCGCGTCCCGGCGGCCGTGACGGCGGCCCCGGCGACAGGGGTCCGCGTCCCGGTCCTCGTGAGGACCGCGGCCCCCGCGACCAGGGGCAGCGCGACAGCGCCGGTCCCCGTCCGCCCGCGGCCCGTCCGGGTCCGCCCGGTGCGGCGGGTCCGCGTCCGGGTCCCGGTGCGGGTGGTCCGCGCCCCGGCCCCGGCGCCGGTGCGGGTGGTCCGCGTCCCGGAGGTCCCCGTCCCAGCCCGATGATGATGCCCCAGGGCCGTCCCGCCGGTCCCGGCGGCGGCGTGGGCCGTCCCGGTCCGGGCGGCGGCGGTCGTCCCGGTCCCGGCGGCGGTGGCCGTCCCGGTGGCGGCGGTGGCCGTCCCGGTGGTGGCGGTGGTTTCGCCGGCCGTCCCGGTGGTGGCGGCGGCGCGGGCCGTCCCGGCACCGGAACCGGTGGTCCCGGTGGCGGTGGCGGCGGTTTCGCCGGCCGTCCCGGTGGCGGCGGTGGCCGTGGCCGCGGTGGCGGCACGGCGGGCGCCTTCGGCCGTCCGGGCGGACGCCCGACCCGTGGGCGCAAGTCCAAGCGCCAGCGGCGTCAAGAGTTCGACAACATGCAGGCCCCGGCGATCGGTGGCGTGCAGGCTCCCCGCGGCAACGGTCAGACGATCCGGCTGTCGCGTGGCGCCTCGCTGGCGGACTTCGCCGACAAGATCGGCGCGAACCCGGCGTCCCTGGTGCAGATCATGCTGCACCTGGGCGAGATGGTGACCGCCACGCAGTCGGTCAACGAGGAGACGCTCCAGCTCCTGGCCGCCGAGCTCGACTACAACCTGCTTGTGGTCAGCCCGGAGGAGGAGGACCGCGAGCTTCTCGAGACCTTCGACATCGAGTTCGGCGAGGACGAGGGCGACGAGTCCGACCTCGTCGCGCGTCCGCCGGTGGTGACCGTCATGGGTCACGTCGACCACGGTAAGACCAAGCTGCTCGACGCCATCCGTAACACCAACGAGGTGGCGCGCGAGGCCGGTGGCATCACCCAGCACATCGGTGCCTACCAGATCGCCACCGAGCACGAGGGCGAAGACCGGAAGATCACCTTCATCGACACCCCGGGTCACGAGGCGTTCACCGCCATGCGTGCCCGTGGTGCCAAGGTCACCGACATCGCCGTCCTGGTGGTCGCGGCCGACGACGGTGTGAAGCCGCAGACCATCGAGGCGCTGAACCACGCCCAGGCGGCGGACGTGCCGATCGTGGTCGCGGTCAACAAGGTCGACAAGGAGGGCGCCGACCCCAACAAGGTCCGGGCCCAGCTCACCGAGTACGGCCTGGTCGCCGAGGAGTACGGCGGCACCACGATGTTCGTCGACATCTCCGCCAAGAACGGGATCGGCATCGAGAACCTGCTCGAGGCCATCCTGCTCACCGCGGACGCCGAGCTCGACCTGCGGGCCAACGCCACGATGGACGCCCAGGGCGTCGCCATCGAGGCGCACCTCGACAAGGGCCGCGGCCCGGTCGCGACCGTGCTGGTCCAGCGCGGCACGCTCCGCGTCGGCGACTCGATCGTCTGTGGCGAGGCCTTCGGCCGCGTCCGGGCGATGCTGGACGACAACGGCGAGGCGATCCAGGAAGCCGACCCGTCGCGTCCGGTGCTGGTCCTCGGTCTGACCGCGGTCCCGGGCGCCGGTGACAACTTCATCGTCGTCACCGACGACCGGATGGCGCGCCAGATCGCCCAGCAGCGTGCGGCCCGCAAGCGCATCGCGGACATGGCCAGGTCCGGCCGCCGCCGCACCCTCGAAGAGCTCTTCAGCGAGATGGAGAAGGGCCAGGTCGACGAGCTCAAGCTCATCATCAAGGGTGACGTCTCCGGTTCGGTCGAGGCCCTCGAGGACGCGCTGCTCAAGATCGACGTCGGTGACGAGGTGCGCCTGCGGGTGCTCCACCGCGCCGTCGGTGCGATCACCGAGTACGACGTCAACCTGGCGGTCGCCGACGACAACGCCGTCATCATCGGCTTCAACGTGCGCCCCGAAGTCCGGGCGCGCGACCTGGCCGAGCGCGAGGGCGTCGACATCCGCTACTACTCGGTCATCTACCAGGCGATCGAGGAGATCGAGGCGGCCCTCAAGGGCATGCTCAAGCCGGAGTTCGAAGAGGTCCAGATGGGCACCGCCGAAGTCCGCGAGGTCTTCAAGGTGCCGAAGATCGGCAACATCGCCGGTGCGCTGGTCCGCTCGGGCACGATCGTCCGCAACAGCAAGGCCCGGATCATCCGTGGTGGTGTCGTCATCTCCGACAACCTCACCGTGTCGTCGCTGCGTCGCTTCAAGGACGACGCGACCGAGGTCCGCGAGGGCTACGAGTGCGGTATCGGTGTCGGCTACAACGACATCAAGATCGACGACGTCATCGAGACGTTCGAGATGCGGGAGAAGCCGCGCGTCTGATGCCCTGGTCCGGCGCGGGACCGCTCGCCCGGCCGGAGGCGGCCTCCACCCCATGGGTGGGCCGCCTCCGGCCGGCGGGTGGCCCCGCGCCGCCGGCGCACGGTGCCCCGTGGCGAATGACTCAATATGTATGTAGGTGCCCTGACATTGGACATCCTGCTCGGCGACGTTCACTCGCTGAAGCAGAAGCGCTCTGTGGTGCGTCCCATCATCGCCGAGGTGCAGCGACGGTTCCCGGGCGTGGCCGTCGCCGAGACCGGCCATCTCGATCTGCACCGCCGTACCGAGATCGGGATCGCGGTCGTCTCCGCCACCGCCGCGAACTGCGGCGCGGTGCTGGACGACTGCGAGCGCCTGGTCGCCTTCCATCCGGAGATCGAGCTGCTGTCCGCCCGGCAGCGGCTCTACAACGAGGACGAGGACTAGTCACAGGGATGACCGGTCGCGGAGCCGCCCTCCGTGCCCGGTCGTTACTGTGAGAAGGGGGGAGTGAATATGGACGCCGCACGCGCACGTAAGATCGCCGACCGGATTCAGCAGGTCGTGGCCGAGATGCTGGAGCGTCGGATCAAGGATCCGCGGCTGGGGTTCGTGACCGTGACGGACACGCGGATCACCAATGACCTGAGCGAGGCCACGGTGTTCTACACCGTGTTCGGCTCGGAGGCCGAGCGGGCCGACTCGGCCGCGGCCCTGGAGAGCGCCAAGGGGCTCATCCGCTCGGAGGTGGGCCGCCAGACGGGTCTGCGCCACACCCCGACGCTGATGTTCACCCACGACCCGCTCCCTGACAGCGCCCGCCACCTCGACGGCCTGCTGGCCGAGGCGAAGGCCCGGGACGCCGAGATCGCCAAGCGGGCCGAGGGCGCGCAGCACGCCGGGGACGCCGACCCCTACCGCAAGCCCGGCGAGGAGAACGGCGGATCCGAGGAGAACGACGAGGAGCCGTCACAGCGCGCGGGATACCCCGCAACGTGACGCCCGACCTGCGCGGCGGCGTCCCGATCCCGGTCAGCGACTGGGATCGGGCCGTCGGCCTGATCTCGTCCGCCGACGAGATCGCGCTGGCCTGCCACATCTCGCCGGACGGCGACGCGCTCGGCTCGACGCTGGCGCTCGGGCTGGCGCTGCGCGCGGCGGGCAAGCGGGTCACGGCCTCCTTCGGGGAGCGCCGCTTCAGGGTCCCCCGGCTGCTGCGCTTCCTGCCCGGCCAGGAGCTGCTGGCCGAGCCCGGCGACTACCCGGCCGCCCCCGATCTGATGATCACCTTTGACGTCCCCATCGTCGACCGGCTCGGCCTGCTCGCCGACAACGCGCTCAAGGCCCGCGAGCTGATCGTGGTGGACCACCACCCGTCCAACACCGGGTTCGGCACGCTCAACCTCGTCGACCCCGCCGCCGCGGCGACCGCGGTGCTCGCCGAGGAGCTGATCAACCGGCTCGGCCTGCCGCTCGACAGGGCCATCGCGACCTGCCTGTACGCCGGGCTGGTCACCGACACCGGCTCGTTCCGGCACTCCTCCACCACTCCCGGGGTGCACCTCATGGCCGCCAGGCTGCTCGACACCGGGCTGAACCCGGAGGAGATCGCCCGGGAGCTGTGGGACCGCTCCCCGTTCGGCTACCTCAAGGTGCTCGGCGCCGTCCTCGACCGGGTGACGCTGGAGCCGGAGGTGGGCCGGGGACTGGTCTGGACGTTCGTCACCCGGGCCGACCGGGCCGCCCACGGCCTGCCGTACGACGAGGTGGAGGGGATCATCGACGTGATCCGGCGCACCGAGGAGGCCGACGTCGCGGTGATCCTCAAGGAGGACGACGACGGCGCCTGGCAGGTCTCCACCCGTTCCAAGGGCGCGGTGGACGTCTCCCGCGTCTGCGCCGCGCTGGGCGGCGGCGGGCACGCCAAGGCGGCGGGCTTCACCTCCTATCTGCCCGTCGAGCAGACGATGGCCGGTCTGCGCGCACTCCTGTAGCCTCCGCCAGCCTCCGCGCACTTTCTGTAGAAGGACTGTTCGAATGAGCACGGCTCGCGCCAAGCGCACCCCGCCGCCGAGCGGGCTGATCATCGTGGACAAGCCCGCCGACTGGACCTCGCACGACGTCGTCGGCAAGCTCCGCGGCATCGCGGGCACCCGCAAGGTCGGCCACGCGGGCACCCTGGACCCGATGGCCACCGGGGTGCTGGTGGTCGGCGTGGAGAAGGCCACCCGCCTCCTGGGCCACCTCGCCCTCACCGAGAAGGGCTACGACGCCACGATCCGGCTCGGCCAGTCCACCAACACCGACGACGCCGAGGGGGAGATCATCGCGACGGCTCCGGCCGCCGGGATCGCCGAGGAGGACCTCAGGAAGGGCGTCGCCGCCCTGACCGGCCAGATCATGCAGGTCCCGCCCCAGGTCAGCGCCATCAAGGTGAACGGCGAGCGCGCCTACAAGCGGGCCAGGGCGGGGGAGGAGGTCGAGCTCAAGGCGCGTCCGGTGACGGTGTCGGGCTTCGAGATCACCGGCATCCGCCGTGTGGGCGACCTGATCGACGTCGACGCCTCGGTGACCTGCTCCAGTGGCACCTACATCCGCGCGCTGGCGCGTGACCTGGGCACCGACCTGGGCACCGGCGGTCACCTGACTTATCTGCGCCGCACCCGGGTCGGGCCCTACGACCTGTCGATGGCGCGCACCGTCGAGCAGCTCTCCGCCGAGTGCACGATCCTGCCGATGGCCGACGCGGTCGCGGCGGCCTTCCCGCGCCGCGACGTGACCGCCGAGGAGGCGGGCACCGTCGCGCACGGCGGGCGGCTGCCCTCGCTGGGGCTGGGCAAGGGCCCGATCGGGGTGTTCGGCCCGGACGGCACGTTGCTGGCGCTGGTGGAGGAGCACGGAAAGATCACCAAATCGCTGGCGGTGTTCGTCTCCTGACCCGGTGTTCCGCGTGACACGACAGTGCTTTAAGGTTCGTGGACTGGACCTTTTAGCTCTGTTAGGAGTCGCCTCATGGAGGTGTCCCTCTCCTCCCGTCCCGCCGCCGAGGTCGCCGCGGACCTGCTCGTCCTGCCGGTGCGCGAGGGATGCGACCCCGGGCTGGGCCTGGGCGCCGTGCTCGACCAGGTCAGGTTCACCGGCCGGGCCGGCCAGGACCTGCTGCTGCCGCGCCGGGACGGCGACGCCTTCCGGGCGTCCGCGGTCCTGCTCGTCGGGCTCGGCGCCGACGACGACGGGCACACGGTGCGGCGGGCGGTGGGCCGGGTCGCGCCCCGGCTGGCCGACTTCCCCACGGTGGCGGTCGCCTTCCCCGACGCCCAGACGGTCATCGAGGGGGTGCGGCTGGGTGGCTACCGGTTCGACGGCTACAAGAGCGAGCCGCGCGGGCACGCCGTACGGGAGCTGATCGTTCTGGCCGGCGAGGACCCGCGGGGAGTCGCGCGGGCCGGGATCGTCGCCGACGCGGTGACCTTCGCCCGGGACCTGGTCAACACTCCGGCCGGCGACCTGGTCCCGATGGACCTGGCCGAGCGGGCGCGGGCGATGGCCGAGACGTACGGGCTGGGCGTGCGGGTGCTGGAGGCCGCCGAGCTCGGTGCGGGCGGCTTCGGCGGCGTCCTCGGTGTGGGCGCGGCCAGTGCCAACCCGCCGTGCCTGATCGAGGTCAGCCACCCCGGCGACGGCGCCCACGGCACGGTCGGCCTCGCGGGCAAGGGCATCACCTTCGACTCCGGCGGTCTCGCCATCAAGGGCCAGGGGGCGATGTCCACCATGAAGTGCGACATGGCGGGCGGCGCGACCATGCTCGCGGTCGTCCAGGCCGCCGCCCGGCTGGAGCTGCCGGTGGGGGTCACCGCCGTGGTGCCCGCCGCCGAGAACATGGTCAGCGGCTCCGCGATCCGCCCCGGGGACGTGCTCACACATCGCAACGGGCGGACCACCGAGGTGACCGACACCGACAGCGAGGGCCGCCTGGTGCTGGCCGACGCGCTCGCCTACCTGGCCGAGAGCTCTCCGGACGTGCTCATCGACGCGGCCACGCTGACCTACTCGGTGATGCACGCGCTCGGGGAGGACATCACCGGGGTGATCGGCAGCGACCGGCGGCTGGTCGGTGAGCTGATCGCGGCCGGGGCGCGGGCCGGCGAGCCGATGTGGGAGCTGCCGCTGTGGGAGCCCTACGCCGACAGGCTCAGCTCCGAGATCGCCGACGCGAGGAACGAGGGCGGCAGCCTGGCCGACGCGACGATCGCCGCGCTGTTCCTGCGCCCGTTCACCGCCGGGCTGCCCTGGGCGCACCTGGACTTCGCCACCACCGCCTACCTGGACAAGGCCACCGACCTGGGCCCGGCCGGGGCGACCGGCGCGATGGTCCGCACGCTGATCGGCTATCTGGAGACCCGCTCCCAGGCCGGTCCGGAGACCCGCCCCCGGCCGGGCGTCACGGTGGGACACGGGGACCTCCGGTGAGGTGAGGACTCGACACCTTCGCCTCACCGGAGGTCTCCGCCATGGACCGAGCCCTGCTGTCAGCAGCGCCCCTGGTCCATAGGGCTAGCCTCTGACCTGGACCTCGGCCAGGGACAGCGGGTCGGACGGCGAGGCGAGCTGGATCCTGACATACCTGCCCCTGGTGCCCTCGGGCAGCTTGACCTTGCTCGGCGAGCCGGCCTGCTCGCCGACATGCACGGCGGTCACGCCGGGCGCGGTGCGGGCCTGGTCCAGGTCGTCGGTGGTGAACGGCTGGTCGGAGGCCATCACCCAGAAGTCTTTCAGCCGGTCGGCGCAGCAGTCGAGCCGGTTCCAGACGTCCACGCTGTCCAGCGCGGCCGAGGCGCCGAGGTCGACCTGCCACCAGGCCTGCTTCTCCGGCGCTCATCCGGGATGCGTTGCCCGGCCTGTCCCGGCACGTGCGCGCTCCACTCGTCACCGCCGGGATCGCGACCGTGAGGCATCTCGCGCGGCG
>NZ_JBSFPS010000305.1:0-11437 GCF_053588315.1 Streptosporangium sp. NPDC003464
CGGGTCACCGGCCCCCGGCCCGCCGGGCGTCACCGGCAGGAGTCGCGCACCCAGCAGTCGGCCAGATGGTCGTTGACCAGCCCGATGGCCTGCATCAGCGCGTAGGCGGTGGTGGGGCCGACGAACCGGAAGCCACGGGACTTGAGCTCCTTGGCGAGCGCCTTGGAGCCGGGGGTCTGGGCCGGCACGTCCGCCAGGGTCTTCGGCATGGTGGAGTCGGGGTCGGCGTGGCGCCAGACGAGGTCGGACAGGTCGACCTCCAGGGCGGCGCGCGCGTTGGCGACCGTGGCCTCGATCTTGGCCCGGTTGCGGACGATCCCGGTGTCGGCCAGCAGGCGGTCGACGTCGGAGTCGCCGAAGGCCGCCACGGCCGGGATCGAGAACCCGGCGAAGGCGGCCCGGAAGTTCTCCCGCTTGCGCAGGATCGTGATCCACGACAGGCCGGACTGGAACGCCTCCAGGGTGAGCCGCTCGAACACGCGGTCGTCGCCCTCGACCCTGCGGCCCCACTCCTCGTCGTGGTAGGCGATGTATTCGGGGGCCGAACTCACCCAGCCGCAGCGGACGGGCTGCGCGGGCCCGGTCATCGTGCCTCCTCCGAGTCCGGCACGCCCGGCCGGTCGCGATCCCAGCCGTCATCCGGGCGGTGCTCCCAGCCGCCTCCCCGGTCGCCGTCGCGGCCCACCTCACCGTCGCGGCCGGCCTCACCGTCAAGGTCGGCCTCACCCTTGAGGTCGGCGGCCTCACCGTTGAGGTCGGCGGCGTCACGGACACGGTCGGCGGCTGCGTCGCGGTCGGCGGCCGCGTCACGGTCGGCGGTGGCCGCGTCACGGTCACGGTCGGTGACCACGTCGCGGTCGGCGAGGGACTCCGGCAGCGCCTCGGACAGCTCGGGCAGCTCCATGGGCCCCTCGGGCTCGTGGTTGGTGCGCGGGCCGTCCGGCGGGCCGGCGTGGATCTCCTTGCGGGCCTGGAGCCGGAAGGCCAGCAGCTCCGACACCCGCTGCTCGAGGACCGCGATCCTGGTGTCGCGCTCGCCCAGCGCGTTCACGACCCGGTTCAGCGTCTCGTCCACGCTCTGCGTGTGATAGCCGACGAGGCTCACCGGCAGTTGCAGGCTCATGAGGTCGACGGCGCCGAGCTGACCGGCGCCGGGCAGGTCGAGCGGAGGGACGTCGGGGGCGAACTCGCTCAGTTCGCCACCCCGCCCCGTGGCGACCACCACCACACCCGCGAGAATGGCTACGGCGGCGAGAGCGAGTATGACCAGCACATACGAATCGTGCCACAACTCCCCTGATCTAGGATCGCGCCATGACAGCTCTCGCGGTAATCGGCCCCGACGACCCGGGCGGACCGGACTGGGCCGAGGCCCACTCGATCGCCGAGATCGAGGAGCTCGTCCGGGCCGGGCGGACCGTCGCCGTCACGCCCGCCGCCCTGGCCGGAGACGACCGGGAGGCCGCGGAGCTCGCCGCGGCCTCGATCTGCGCCTGGGCCGGCGCCCGGGTCTTCCGCACCACCCGCCCCGCCCAGGTGCGGCTGGCGGTCGAGATGACCGAGTCCCTCGCCGGGCGGCGTCCGCCCGCGCTAACCCGCCGTGGCCTCGCCTAGCTCCTCGGCGCTCGGCACCAGGCGCGTGGTCCTCTTCTCCAGGTGCTGGAACGCCTCCTCGACCGTGGTGGTCCAGGAGATTGCGTCGAAGACGTTCGGCCGGGTGAAGCCCTCCTCGTGCATCCGCTCGACCAGGGTCTTCAGCGGCGCGTAGACGCCCCACGGGTCCAGCAGCACCAGCGGCTTGTCGTGCAGGCCGATCGTCCGCGCCGTCCAGATCTCGAACAGCTCCTCAAGCGTCCCGATGCCGCCGGGCAGCACCAGGAAGGCGTCGGAGCGGGCGTCCATGACGCCCTTGCGCTCACGCATGTCGGTGGTGACGACCAGCTCGTCGGAGTCTTCGTCGGCGACCTCGATGTCCACCAGGGCCTGCGGGATCACCCCGATGGTCCGGCCTCCGCCCGCGCGTGTCGCCCGGGCCACCGCGCCCATGCAGGACACCTTGGCCCCGCCGCTCACCAGCGTGTGCCCGCGGCGGGCCAGTTCGGTGCCGACCTCCTCGGCCAGGGTCAGATACTTCTGATCGATCTTCTGACTCGATGCCAGGAATACACATATGAACACAGGCAAACCCTATTGTGCGTCGCCGACCGTGTTCCGGGCTGCCCGCTGCTCCTCCCTGAGCCGCTCGGCCCTGTTCCGGTCGGCGTCGGCGATGATCCGCACGGCCTCGTCCACGTCGTCGGTGAGGTGGACGAGGTCCAGGTCCGCCGGGGAGATCTTGCCGCTGGACACGAGGGTGTCCTTGATCCAGCCGATCAGCCCGCCCCAGAACTCCGTGCCCATCAGGACCACGGGGAAGGAGGTGACCTTGCGCGTCTGGACCAGCGTCAGCGCCTCGAACAGCTCGTCCATCGTGCCGAAACCGCCCGGCAGCGCGATGAAGCCGCAGGCGTACTTCACGAACATGGTCTTGCGGACGAAGAAGTAGCGGAACTCGATGCCGAGGTCCACGTACTCGTTCAGGTGCTGCTCGAAGGGGAGCTCGATGCCCAGGCCGACGGAGACCCCGCCCGCCTCCCTGGCCCCCCTGTTGGCCGCCTCCATGCAGCCGGGCCCGCCGCCGGTGATCACGGCGTAGCCCGCCTCGGAGAGTTTCCGGCCGATCTGGACGCCCAGCTCGTACTCGGGGGTGCCCTCGGGGGTCCGGGCGGACCCGAAGACGGTCACCGCCTGAGGCAGCTCGGCGAGCTGGCCGAAGCCCTCCACGAACTCCGCCTGGATGCGCATCACCCGCCACGGGTCCATGTGCAGCCAGTCGGCGGGCCCCCGGCGGTCGAGAAGCCGCTGGTCATGAGTGGATTCGGAGACGAGGTCGCCGCGGACCACGGCGCCTCCCTGACGGCGTTCCGGACGTGTCTTCTTCATGCCGGTCACCGTAGCGCCGCCTTCGGAAAAATCTTGGAAAATCTCCTGGAAAACACGGAACCGGATTTCGCGGAGCCTGCGTCTAACTGCCGAGGGTGCTGCTCGGGACTGAAAGTGGCTTTCCCCGCCAAATGGCCGGCGAGGAAAGCCACTTTCATTTGTGTCCAGGCCAGGCGGCCGATACGCCCAGGTCAGACGGCCGGTCGCGGCGGTGTCAGCCCAGCCAGCCGAGCATTCTGCGCTCACAATCGGCGATCTTCTTCAGTGAGACGTACTCCCCGCGCTGATGCGCCAGATTCGGGTCGCCGGGACCGTAGTTCACCGCGGGGACCCCGAGGCCGGAGAACAGCGACACGTCGGTCCAGCCGAGTTTGGCCCTCGGGGTGCCGCCGACGGCCTCCAGGAAGGCCGCCGCCACCGGATGGGTCAGGCCGGGCCGCGCGGCCGCGGCCCCGTCGGTGAAGCGGACCTCGAAGCCGTCGAACACCTCGCTCACGTGCGCCTGGGCGGCCTCCAGCGACAGGTCGGGGGCGAAGCGGTAGTTGACGGTCACCACGCACTCGTCGGGGATCACGTTGCCCGCCACACCGCCGTCGATCGCCACCGCGTTCAGGCCCTCGTGGTATTCCAGCCCGTCCACCACCGGCAGCCTGGCCTGGTAGGCGTTCAGGATCGCGAGCACCGGCTCGGCCGCGTGGACGGCGTTGACCCCGAGCCAGGACCTGGCGCTGTGGGCTCGCCTGCCGCGGGTGGTGATCTGGGCCCGGAGCGTGCCCTGGCAGCCGCCCTCGATCACGCCGTCGGTGGGCTCCATGAGCACCGCGAAGTCACCGGCGAGCCAGTCCGGGTGCCTGCGGCTGAGCCGGAGCAGGCCGTTGCGCTCGGCCTCGATCTCCTCGCAGTCGTAGAAGACGTAGGTCACGTCCCTGCTCGGCGTCCGGAGCGCCGCCGCCAGCTTCAGCGCGACCGCGACGCCGGCCTTCATGTCCGAGGTGCCGCAGCCGTACAGCAGGTCGCCCTCGACCCGGCTGGGCAGGTTGCCGGCGACCGGGACGGTGTCGATGTGCCCGGCGATCACCACCCGCTCGCCGCGGCCCAGCTCGGTGCGGGCGACGATCGCCTCGCCGTCGCGGTGCACGCTCAGGTGCGGGAGAGGCCGTAGTGCCTGCTCGACCGCGTCCGCCAGTGCCTTCTCGCCGCCGCTGACCGACTCGACGTCCACGAGCCGCGCGGTGAGCGCCCCGACGTCCTGTGTGAGATCCAGACGCGTACTCATGCCCGCGACCCTATCCCCGCCCGCGGGTTCCGCTGGAGGGCGCGTCGCGCATCAGCGAGCCGGCCGCGCCGGCCGGACGCCCGGCCCGGCATCGGAACCGCGCGAGGCGCCGGCGGATCCGGACACCGACCTGGCCAGGGAGGAGGCGGCCGTCCGGCGGCAGCGGGCCATGCTCGCCGAGCTGACGCACACCGGCCACGACCCGGCGCCGGCCGCGGGGCCGGGCCACAGCTACGCCGAGCTGGAACAGCTCTTCCCCGCGCGGCGCAGGGTCGTCTGGCTCCTCGTGGGCTGACGCCTCACACGTTGACGCCGTGCTCGCGGAGGATCCCGTCGAGCTCCGCCCTGCCGTGCCGCCGCCCCTCACGCAGGCGTCTGAGCACCAGCACGCAGGGCAGCCCGAAGGTGCCGCCGGGGAACTCCCTGGCGTGGGTGCCGCCGACCGCCACGCACCAGTCGGGGATGCGGCCCCGGTCCAGCTCCTCGCCCGTCCGCGCGTCGATGACCGGCGTCGAGGCGGACAGGATCGTGCCGGCGCCGACCACGGCGCCCCTGCCCACCCGGGCCCCTTCGACGATCATCGCGCGGCTCCCGACCAGCGCGCCGTCCTCGACGACCGCCGGGGCCGCGCTCAGGGGCTCCGGCGCCCCGCCGACGCCCGCCCCGCCGGACAGATGGACGTTCTCGCCGATCTGCGCGCACGAGCCGACCGCGGCCCAGGTGTCCACCACGCTCCCGGCGCCCACGTGGGCGCCGATGTCGACGAAGGAGGGCATCAGCACGGCGCCGGGCGCGATGTAGGCGCCCCAGCGGGCGATCGCCCCCGGCACCACGCGGACACCGTCGAAGGAGGTCTTCAGCGGGACGCGGTCGTGGTGGTGGAAGTCACCCACCTGGGAGCGGGACATGCCGAGCACGAGGGAGGCCAGCAGGACGGCGCGCCTGGCCCGCTCGTCCACGACCACCTCACCGGCGGGGGAGACGGCGGCGGCCCTGGCCCTGCCGGTGTCGATCATGTCGACGGCGGCGACGACGACGCTCCGCGCCTCGGCGTCGCCGGGGCCCAGCTCGGCCCGGCGCTCCCACAGCTCGTCGACAGCCGCCGGCAGCGGGCTGGGATGGGACTGGATCGTGACTCCTCCGCTCCCGCGCGAAAGCGGCTTCTCACCAGGCCGGACGGGCATCGCGGCGGACAGGCCCGGCCCGCGGAACCTGTGGAACGATAACAGAGGGCGACCGTCCGGCTGCGGGATTATGCCGAGAATCTCCGGCGGTTCTTCTCCTGCCCGGGACCGGTAGGTTCTTCAGGGTGCAACGGCGCTTCTCCAAAGGGGTCATCACGATCTTCGTGATCGTCACCGTGCTCGCGGCGGCCATCACCGTGGGCCTGTTCACCCTGCTGAACCGGGTCACCTCGTTCACCGCGCAGCAGGAGGGTTGCACGATCACCACCCCGGCGGGCTCCATCGAGCTGGAGATCGAGCAGGCGCAGGTGGCCTCGGCCATCGCGGCGGTGGCCGCCCGCCGGAAGCTGCCCGAGCGGGCCGTGGTGATCGCCTACGCCACCGGCATCCAGGAGTCCAAGCTGCTCAACCTGCCCTTCGGCGACCGTGACTCGGTCGGGGTGTTCCAGCAGCGGCCCTCGCAGGGCTGGGGCAAGCCCAGTCAGCTGATCGACCCGGTCTACGCCGCGGGGAAGTTCTTCTCCGCCCTGGTGAAGGTCAAGCACTACCGGAAGCTGCCGCTGCACGAGGCGGCCCAGGAGGTGCAGCGCTCGGCCGACGGGTCGGCCTACGCCCAGCACGAGGGCGAGGCGAAGATCCTGGCGGCGGCGTTCACGGGGCGGGTGCCCAAGGCCGTGCGCTGCTGGTTCCCGACCCCCACCGGGAAGACGCCCCTCCCCGGCGCCGCCGCGGCCAGGCAGGAGCTCGCCCGCGCGCTCGGCTCCGGCACCACGCTCAACGCCACCTCGCAGAAGCACGGCTGGCTGATGTCCACCTGGTCGGTCACCCACGCCCGGGAGTTCGGGCTGAGCCGGGTCCGCTACAACGGCCAGGTCTGGTCGTCGACGGATGACGACGGCGGGTGGAAGGCCGACGCGGGCGCCCCGGCGGGCCGGGTCGAGATCTCCTAGCCCTTCTTCTCGATTTTGATGGAGCCCGGCGGGAGCGGCTGGGCGTAGGAGGAGCTCCAGGGCTGGCCCTGGAGCCGCTCGAAGCAGAGCAGGCGGCCGTCGGCGGCCCGGTAGTCGGCGAAGTCGAGCAGGCCCCTCTCGGGCATCGAGGTGACGCCCTCCCCGCGGAAGGCCGCCGTCCCGCGGTCCACCGGGAAGAACTCGACCCCCTCGACGCTCAGCGTGGTCTTGGCCGGGATCATGCCCTGGGTGGGCACCGGCGTCCACAGCAGCACCTCGAGATGGGGCGGGTCGCCCGGCTTCAGGCCGGGACGGGTCTCGACCGACAGCCACTGGTAGCGGCGGGTGCCGTCGTCGAGCAGGTATTCCGTCCACTGGGTGCCCTGCCACGACAGGTACATGGCGCCCAGGACGCGGGTCCGCGCGCCCTGGCAGTCGATCGTGTCGCCCACCTTGATCGTGCGAGGGTCGGGGTAGTCGATGCCGACATGGCCCATGCTCGGCTGGGGCGGCGGCTGCGCGTCCTCGGCCGGTTGGAGGGGGGTATCGCCGGGCGGCTCGGGCTTGCGCGGTTTCCTGTCCTGGCGCGTGGTCGCGTAGAACGCGCCGAGCAACAGGACGAGCGTCACTGCGCTGAGTCCGAGTATCGCGGCGACCTCAGGGGTCATGCCGCGGGATCCTACTGGAGGCGGCGGACCGCCGCACTGACGCGTTCGTCGCTCGCGGTCACGGCGATCCGGATATGTGACCCACCGGCTTCTCCGTAGAAGTCACCGGGTGCCACCAGAATCCCCTTGTCGGCCAGCGCCCGCACCTGCTTCCAGCAGTCCGTGCCGTTGGAGGCCCACAGGTAGAGGCCCGCGGTGGAGTGCTCGATCTCCCAGCCGGCCGCCTCCAGGGCGGGGCGCAGCGCCGCCCGGCGGGCGGCGTAACGGGCCCGCTGCTCCTCGGCGTGCTCGTCGTCGTCCAGGGCGACGGCCATCGCCGCCTGGACCGGCGCCGGCATGAGCATGCCCGCGTGCTTGCGGACCTCCAGCAGCCGCCGGATCAGCGCCGGGTCACCCGCGACGAACCCGGCGCGGTAGCCCGCCAGGTTGGAGCGCTTGGACAGCGAGTGCACCGCGAGCAGGCCCTCGTGCGAGCCGCCGCACACGTCCGGGTGCAGGATCGAGATCGGCCGCTCCTCCCAGCCCAGCTCGATGTAGCACTCGTCGGAGGCCACGACCGCGCCCCGCTCGCGCGCCCACGAGACGATCTTGCGTAGGTGCTCGGCGGGCAGGACCTTGCCGGTCGGGTTGGACGGCGAGTTCACCCAGACCAGCGGCACCCGCTCGGGTCCGAGCGCCAGCAGCCCGTCGGTGGCGTACGGCTGGGCGCCCGCGAGCCGGGCCCCCACGTCATAGGTGGGGTAGGCCAGCTCGGGGAGGATCACGCGCTGGCCGGGGCCGATGCCGAGCAGCGTCGGCAGCCAGGCCACGAACTCCTTGGAGCCGATCAGCGGCAGCACGTCCGCCTGGTCGAGGCTCACCCCGTGCCGGCGGCGCAGCCAGCCCGCCGCGGCGGAGCGGAGCCGCTCGGTGCCGTAGGTCAGCGGGTAGCCGGGACTGTCGGCGGCCTCCGCCAGCGCCTGCCGCACGACGGCCGGGACCGGGTCGACGGGGGTGCCGACCGAGAGGTCGACGATCCCGTCGGGATGCGACTGCGCCAGCTCCTTGAGCGGCGTGAGTCGGTCCCATGGGAAATCCGGCAGGCCGATCACAGCTCTCCCCGATAGGCAGGTCCCCCGCCCCGGCCGGGAGGGGGAAGACGTCTTGTCAGCGGGCTCCGGCCGGGCGGGGCGGCTCAGTGCGCGCCGCCCCGCCCGGCCGGGCTCCTAGTGGCTCTCGGCCTGCGGGGGCAGGGCCGCGACGACCGGGTGGTCCTTCTGGATCTTGCCGACCTTGGAGGCGCCGCCGGGCGATCCCAGGTCCTCGAAGAAGTCCACGTTGGCCTTGTAGAAGTCCTTCCACTGCTCGGGAAGGTCATCCTCGTAGAAGATCGCCTCAACAGGGCAGACTGGCTCGCACGCACCGCAGTCCACGCACTCGTCGGGGTGGATGTAGAGCATGCGCTCGCCCTCGTAGATGCAATCGACGGGGCACTCCTCGATGCACGCCTTGTCCAGGACGTCCACGCAAGGCTGCGCGATGACGTAGGTCACCTCGGGCTCCTTCTTTTTTACGCACCTAGGCACGACTTCGACCGCGGGTTGCTACGCCCTAGTATTGCCGTGCCCGCCAAATGTCCGAAACGGGAGGGGGCAAAAGACGGTGAACCCAGGCCTCGGCGCTCGCCTAAATATCACCATAACCCCTTCTGACGTGGGCAAAAGAGTAACCACACGGCGGCGGGTTCCAGAAGGGTTTCGCGACGCGGTGGGCCAACTCGAATTCTGGCGGGACGGCGTGCTCGGGGTGCGCAAGCGCGACGGCAGCCTGGTCGAGATCCCCCAGGACACCCTCGCGGCGGCGAAGGTCGTCCCGGGCTGAGCCCGACCGCGCAGGTCACGGCCCGGCCGGTGGGGACGGCGGCCCGCTCCGTCCGGGTGTAAGCCGTTCACCAAGAAAGGCCGCGCCTCCTCGACCCGCCCCGCCTTCACCAAGAGTATTCGACATGTGACCGTACGCATCAGCGCCGCAGCCGTGATTCTCACCGCCACGATCGCCGGGTGTGGCGCCCCGGCCACCGAGAGCCGCCAGCTTCCGCCGGCCAAGCCCCAGGCCGCCTCCCTGCAGGAGGGGTTCTCGACCATGGACCACCTCGTCGAGACGGCCCGCAAGGAAGGCTCGCTCACCGTGATCGGGCTGCCGCGCGACTGGGTGAACTACGGAGAGATCATCGACACCTTCTCCGAGGAGTACGGGATCAAGGTCGACCAGCTGGAGCCGGAGGCGAGCAGCCGGCGGGAGATCGAGTCCGCGGCCCGGCTCAGGCCCGACGTCTTCGACCTGAGCCTGGAGGTCGCGGTGGCCCATGCCGCCGCCTTCGCCCCGTACAAGGTCCAGAACTGGCAGGACATCCCCGACGAGCTCAAGGACCCGGCCGGGCGGTGGTACGCCGGCTACGGGGGCTACATGTCCATCGGTTACGACCCGGGCAAGGTCGCGGCCCCCACCTCCTACGGCGACCTGCTCAAGCCCGGCTACAGCGTCTCGCTGTCCGGCGACCCGCGGCAGGCCGCCTCGGCCTTCAACGGGGTGATGGCCGCCTCGCTCAGCAACGGCAGGGCCCAGGCGGAGCGGGGGGTGGAGTTCTTCCACCGCCTGAAGCGGGCCGGCAACCTCGCGGCCTCGGAGCAGGCGGCCTCGGTCGTCCTCGACTGGGACTACCGCAACGCCGGGCGGGCGGGCTGGAAGGTCGCGATCCCGGGCGACGCCGCGCTCAGCGCGTACTACGTCCAGGCCATCAGCAAGAACGCCCCGCACCCGGCCGCCGCGCGGCTGTGGCAGGAGTTCCTCTTCTCAGACAGGGGCCAGAACCTCTTCCTCAAGGGCTACGCCCGGCCGGCCCGGATGGAGGCCCTCCGGATGCGGGGCGCGCTGGACGGGGATCTCGCCGCCAAGCTGCCCGCCACGAACGCCCGGCCGGTGATGCTGACCATTCCGCAGACCGACGCCGCCAAGGCGTACCTCCAGCGTGCGTGGGGTGGGAAGGTCGGATAACCCTGAGGCTGCCGAGACTGATATGTCGCGACATCCCGGAGGCTCTAAAGTGTCTGGAGAGCACCGATAAGAGGCCGTGGCGTCTCAGAATGTGAGCTGATCGTCATGCGATACGACGCCCCGGGCCTGACGAGGTGGAACGCTCGCTCCTACGACAGCGGCTTCGGATACGTCTCGGCGCACGGCGCCCCCCTGGTCGACCTGCTCGACCCCCAGCCCGGGGAGCGCATCGTGGATCTCGGCTGCGGCACCGGGGTGCTGACCGCCGAGATCACCTCCCGGGGGGCCCGCGTCCTGGGGATCGACGGATCCCCGGCGATGATCGAGAAGGCCCTGGCGCAGTATCCGGGGCTGGACTTCATCGTCGGCGACGGCAGTGACTTCACGGTCGCCCAGCCGTACGACGCGGTCTTCTCCAACGCGGCCCTGCACTGGATGGGGCGTGAGCCGGACGCGGTGATATCCAGCGTGCGCGAGGCGCTGACCCCCGGCGGGCGGTTCGTGGCCGAGATGGGCGGCGCGGGCAACTGCGCCGCGCTGACGGCCGCGCTGTCCACCGCGTGGCGGGAGCACGGGCTGCGCGAGCCCGACCTCCCCTGGTACTTCCCCACTCCGGCCGAATACGCCACGCGGCTGGAGAAAGGCGGGTTCGTCGTCCGGCTGCTGGAGTACTTCGACCGGCCGACCCCGCTTGACGAATGCCCCAACGGGGCGGCGGACTGGGTGCGGATGTTCGCCGGCTCACTGCTCCACGGAGTGCCCGTGGAGCTGGCCGAATCACTGCTGCGCCGGGTGAACGAGCTGGCCGCGCCCGCGCTGCGCCGGGAGACCGGGTGGATGGCCGACTACGTGCGGCTCCGGTTCGCGGCCGTACGCCGCTGACCGGACCCGATGCGCCGGGGCGATTTGCCAGACTATGGTCTGTTCCATGAGTCTCGTTCCCCGGCGACGTGGAGTGACTCGGGCGGCTTGAGGGGCTGGTGAAGGGAACGGATGAACTTCTGTCTGAGTGACCTCGTGCCGCCGCTGCGCTGGAGCGACGCGGCCACGATCCCACTCCTGCGTGACCGGCCCGGTCTCCCGGACGCCTGGTGGCGCAGCCTGCCGATGGCCCGGGTGCTCGCCGTGCTGGAGCCGGAGGAGCTGGCCGAGATCCTCGCCCGGATCGCCCTGGAGCACTGGCCGGCCGCCGCCGTGGGCGACGTGCTGCCCGCCCTGTACGTCCTGGACCCCGACGAGGCCGACGAGCCACGAAGAACAGGAAGAGCGGACTCTCGTTGCGGTTGGCGTCCACCCAGTCCCGCGCGTCGTTGACGGCTGCGAACTGCGCGGCGTCGTCGTCGT
>NZ_JBSFPS010000306.1:0-11417 GCF_053588315.1 Streptosporangium sp. NPDC003464
TACATGGTCGACTCGAACGGGGACAGCGAGGAGCATCCCGGGTGGCGGGGGATTCCGAAGCCGAGGATCGACTGGGAGAACCCGCCGTTCGGAGTCGACAGGAAATCCTGGAAGCGGACGCAGCAGAGGAATCAGCAGATCCAGCGGGAGATCCGGAAACAGCCCCCGTACGACCCCTGACCAGGTCGCTAGGGTCTAGACCCTGTTCCGCCGACAACGGCCCTCATCCGGCCATGCCGAGGTGTGACAGGTCCTCGCGGGCGCGCGTGGGCCTGTCCGCGAACTGCTGGGGACTGGCGACGGCCGGGGGATCGTGGACGCTGCCTGGCGGGCGGCGGCCGGTCCCGGCCGAAGAGCCGCATGCCCGGCCGGCCGATCCGTCAGGCAGCGCCCGGCGCGGCTCGCGCCGCCCTTGACCTCTGTAAGAACAATTCGGCAACCTGGCTCAGGCGTCTTCGTCTTCGTCCTGGCGCTCGTGCTCATTGCGGTCCGCGGCCGACTCGGCAACGCGTCGACTAGGGCGCGTATCGAGTTGCGATCAATCTGCGAGATTCGCCCCTGTGGCGGGGCCTGATCCGATAGATCGTCTTATGTGACGCGGGCTCAACTCACGGACGAGGAATGGGAGTTCATCAAGCCTCACCTGCCGATCGGCGGGTTTGGCCCGTACCCCGCACGGCTGCGACAGCAGTTCGCGGGCGTGATCTGGCGGTTCAAGACGGGCGGGCAGTGGCGAGAGATGCCGCAGGAGTTCGGCGCCTGGCCGACCGTGCACAACCGATTCCGGCAGTGGAGGGATGCCGGCGTCTTCGAAGCCCTGCTGGAGGGCCTGATCGCGGAAGCCGCGAAACGCGGCACAGTGGACATGTCCCTGGTCAGCATGGACTCCACCACCGCCCGGGCCCATCACGACGCCGCCGGGATGCGCCTGGGCCACGACATCCTCACCGCCTTGGAGAAGGCCGCCGATGAGGAGGAGAAGGCGCGGCAAAAGGGGGGGGCGGCCCGGAAGGACGCGAGGGGTACAACGCTGCAAACGACCCTGATCGGGAAGAACGGGTAGGTATCCGGCGCCGGCGCAAGCTCCGGCTGAAAGCCGCCCTGCTCGGGCGATCGAGGGGCGGGCAGACCGGCAAGGTCCACCTCGTCGCCGACCGCAAGTGCCGCCCGCCGGCGTTCGTTCTGACCGCGGGACAGGCCGCAGACAGCCCGCAGTTCATCCCTGTGCTGGAGAAGATACGGGTCCGGGGGCCTGCCGGCCGTCCGCGCACCTGGCCCGGCGCGGTGGCCGCAGACAAGGCGTACTCCTCGCGCGGCAACCGCGTCTACCTGCGTCGGCGCCGGATCAAGGCGGTCATCCCGGAGAAGGCCGACCAGGCGGCCAACCGGAAGAAGAAGGGCAGCAAGGGCGGTCGGCCCGTTCGCTACGACGCCGACCTGTACAAGGAGCGGAACACCGTGGAGCGCCTGATCAACAAGCTGAAGGCCTGGCGGGGCATCGCCACCCGATACGACAAGACCCCTGAGAGCTACCTCGCCGGCCTTCACCTTCGTGCTGCGATGATCTGGATCAAGGACCTCACCCAGACCGCCCCTTGATCACAACCAAATACGCGCCCTAGGAGCCTGCTTGCCCCTGCCGCGTTGAGCGGCCAGGAGTTATCAGTGCGGCGGTGACGGCGCCGATCGTCGCCGCGACCGCAGCCACGATGAACGCGCTGGTGAATCCGGTCAACGTGGTCCCCATCAGGCTCGCTGCCGCGACGCTCGACACGACTGCGGCTCCGATGGAGGCGCCGAACTCGTGGAAGGTGCTCACGATGCCGGAGGCGATCCCGGCTTCGTGGGGCGCCACCTGGCCGAGCGCGGTCGCCGAGGCGATGACGAACATCGCGCCGGTTCCCGCCGCGGCGACGGCCACGCCGGCCACAACGCTGACCGGGGTCAGCGACACCGCCGGAACGGCCATGCCGATCGCCGCGACGGTCAGGCTCGCGACGGCCGGCCCGCGTGCACTCCATCGGCCGAGCACGCGTCCGGTCAGGTTGGCCCCGAGTATCGTTGCCAGTGCCACCGGCAGAAACAGCAGCCCTGTCTGCAACGCGCCGTATCCCAAAGCGTGCTGGAAGTAGAAGGTGCCCAGGAAGAACACCGCGACCATCAGCGCTGTCGCCATCAGGATGAGGAACGCGCCGGTCGCCACGGGCCGCCGAGCCAGCAGTCGGACGTCCATCAGGGGCGAGCGGGTCCGCCGCTGCCACAGCACGAACAATACGTAGCCCACGGCAGCCACCAGGACGAGCCATCCGGTGAGCGCGGTGAGCCACCCTCGCTCACCGGCGGCGATAAGAGCGTAGATCAACGACGCGGAGGAGGCCGTCGCCAAAATCGCGCCGAGGACATCGAGTCGGGGCCGGCTGGCGGATGCGGACGGCTGGGTCGGCAGCAGAGCGGCGAGCATCGCGGCGAGCGCCAGTCCGATGGGCACGTTGACGTAGAAGACCCACGGCCATCCAGGGCCGGCGGTGAGCAGGCCGCCAAGCAGGACGCCGAGGGCGGCGCCACCGCCGCCGAGCGCGGACCAGAGGCCCAGGGCCTTGTTCCGCTCGTCCCCATCGAACAGGGACACCACCAGCGACAGGGCCGAGGGGGACAGCAGTGCCGCCCCGACGCCCTGCGCGATGCGACCACCCACCAGCAGGTCGGCCGACCCGGCCAGCCCGGTGATCAGCGATGCCACGGTGAACAGCAGCAGTCCGGTGAGCACGACCCGCTTGGCTCCCACCAGGTCGGTGATGCGTCCGCCGAGCAGCATCAGTCCACCGAAGGTGAGTGTGTAGGCGCTGACCGTCCAGGTCAGCGCTTCGCGGCTGAGTCCGAGGTCGGTCTCGATGTGGGGCAGCGCGATGGCCACCACGGTGACGTCGAGGATCAGCATGAGCTGTGCCACCCCGAGGAAGCCGAGGATGCGCCACCGCGCCGGATGCGGCTCGGGGGGTGAGGTCTGCCGTACTGCTTGGTGGGTCATCGGATTCTCCGCGGAGACAACTCGTACTCTCATATACGAGAACTAGCCGTCACTATAACTCGTATCTGAACATACGAGTTAGACTGTCCGTATGGGTTCAACTTCCGCGCGCTCCCGACGCCGTGCCGATGCCGAGCGCAACATCGTCAACATCGTGTCCACGGCGCGCGCATTGATGAGTTCGGATCCGGACGTGACCACCGACGACATCGCCCAGGCTGCCGGCGTCGGACGGATGACGCTGTACGGCCATTTCCGCACCCGGGCCGACCTGGTCGAAGCCGCGCTCATGGACGCGCTTCGAGCCGGCGAAGAAACTCTCTCCTCCCTCGACCTGACCGGAGACGCCCGCGACGCCATGGCCCGGCTGCTGGCGTCGAGCTGGGAAATCGTGGCCGAATCCGCGGCCCTGCTGAGCGCCGCGGAGGCAGTCCTCCCTGCGGGGCGGGTGCGAGAACTGCACGCCGAACCCGCGCAACGCATGGCCGAGCTCATCGGCCGAGGCCAGGAACAAGGCGTCTTTCGCACCGACCTGACCGCCACCTGGCTCGTCAGCCTCGTCCACTACATCCTGCACGGAGCAGCGAACGAACTGCGTGCGGGGCGCCTGCCCGCGCATGACGCCACCAGCGTGGTGACGAAGTCCATCCAATCGGTGCTGACCGGCTAGTGAGCTGGTTCGGAGTTGCGGCGTCACCACATGAGTCGCGTTTCGTCTCAAATGGGGGGCCGGAGCAGTAGAGCCCTCGCGGTGCGCTGTGCTGGAGAAATGGGAGACAACCGGCTGAAGCCGCTGGTGCTGTCGGAGGCCGAGCGGCTGACATTGCAGGGGTGGGCCAGACGCCGTACGACCGCGCAAGGACTGGCTTCACGCGCCCGTATCGTGCTGGCCTGCGCCGAGGGCGGCAGCAACATGGCGGTGGCCGGACGGCTGCGGATCCATCAGGAAGGCCGGGACCCGGCTGCCCGACGTCGGTGACCTCCACCCTGCTGGATCGCACAGTGTCGCCGAAATTACCCAGAGACACTTTGGGGCTTTGGCTTTGCCGTGGGCCCTGCAGCATGCCGATCCCTTCACCGGCGGCAGCGTCGCGGCGATGACGTGCAGGCCGCGGGTCGGCCCGGCGTCACTGGGTGAGCTCGTAGCCGGCCTCCTCGACCGCAGCGCGCACGTCCGCGACGTCGAGGTCCCGGTCGCTGGTGACCGTGACTGTGCCGCCCTGCACGTCCACCGCCACGGCGCCGACGCCGGGGACGCGCTCGATCTCCTCGGTGACGAAGGCCGCGCAGTGACCGCAGGCCATGCCGCTCACGCTGTAGGTGGTCTCGGTCATACCCGCACCTTGGCGCCGGAGGTTGCGCCGTCGGGGACGGTGCGGGTGAGCATGTGGGCCTGCCGCATCCGACCGTCGGAAGCGAAGCGGCCGAAGAAGCACACCTCCATGGCGAGATCCCGTTTGCGGGTGTGCACGTACAGGGTGTATCGGGCGGCCAGCTGATCGCCGTTGGCGACCGCCTCGTGGACGTCCATCCGGCTCTCCGGCCGGTTTTTGCGGATGGGGCGTGTGTGCGCGATGAGCTTGTCGCGGTCCATGCGGTTGCCGTCGGCGACCTGGACGATGTCCGGCGTGTGATAACGATCGACGATCATGGCCGGATCGTCGTCACTGTGCAGCAGTTCCGCGGTGAACGAGGAGAAGAAGTCGGCGATGAACCGCTTCGGGTCGTCGTCATGGAAGGGGTTCACAGGTAGTCCCATCGGGCATAGCGATACGATCTCTTACAAGCCGTAAGATATGCGGCGTCCGATAACTTTGGCAAGGTGTAAGAGATGTCTCCGGACACGGCTCGCAGCCTCCGCGCCGACGCACTGCGCAGCAAGGCCGCCATCCTGGACGCGGCGCTTCAGGTACTCGAGGCCCGGCCCGACGCCAGCCTCGACGCCATCGCCACTGCCGCCGAGGTGACGCGTCAGACTGTCTACGCTCACTTCCATTCACGCGATCAGTTGCTCGCGGCCGTCGTCGACCGGCTCACCGAGGAGACCGTCGCCGCGATGAACGCCGCGGGCCCCGACACGGGCTCGGCCGCCGAGGCGCTGCTGCGCGTGCTCGACGCCAGTGAGCGCACCGTGGGGCGATACCCCATTCTGGCGCGACTGGGTGGATCGCTGCCCGCCGGCCCGCGGGACCGCGAGCGCCACGAGCCGATCAGCGAGCTGCTGGTACGGGTAATCCGGCGCGGGCAGCAGGCCGGCGACTTCGACGACCGGCTCCCGCCCGACTGGCTGGCCACGGTCACCATCAAGCTCGCCCACGCCGCGAGCGAGGAGGCCGGCTCTGGACGCATGACGCAGGAGGAATCGAAGCGGGCGCTGCACACCACCCTGCTGCTCGCCATGGGCGGGACGGCTCCATCATGATCGCGGTTGATCTCGTCCGCCAAGCGCACGCGCCCGCATCCCGGGCGAGGGCATTGGGGAGTTCATGGGCCGCGTCCATGAACCCGTCACCGGGCAACCCGTCACGGAGCGCTACTGACATTTCTTGTCGCGAAGCACTGCCAGAGCCCTGTCGCGCAACATGGGCGGCCCCGGAGAGCGGGACCGAGCGCGCGTGGCGGCGGCGGCCGGGACCGGCCCCCAGGCCGCATGCCCGGCCGCCTGGCCGCCGGAGCGCGCGGGTCGCCCTTGAATGTACTTGGTGACAGCTTCGTTAACGACAGGCCTACACGCAGTTCCCCGTTCCTACTCGGGGTGCTGGGACTATCTCCTCAGGGAACAACGCTAAGGACTTTCCCCAGCTCAGCATGTGCGATCACCTTCAGGAAAGGCGAGCGTACGGCGTTAGGTCGGCTCCCGGTCGCGGGGCTGGCGGGCTCTGTACTCCTGGGCACGGGCGGCGAGTTCCCGGAAGAACACCGGTGGTGGTGTGACCTGGCCCTCGCGCCCGATCGGGGAGGGTGCCAGTGGTATGAGCAGATCGGTGTTGGGCGAGTGCAACCACAGGGCAACCTGGTAGAGCTCGGGGATCCGCAGGAGTCGGAGGTCGAACTTGGCCAGTTGAAGCTGCGGCAGGGCTCGTGCGGCTCTGACCGCGGTCGCGGTGGCTCCCACGGATGAGCCTCTGTAGAACGTCGGCGGGAAGGTGCGTTCCGGCGTTTCGGAGACTTCGGCGCCGGCGAGCACATTGCCGCCGGACTCCAGCAGGAATCGCCAGCCCACCGGCTGCGCCGCCTCCAGGCCGCCGCCGGCCTCGATGTCTCGGACGAGCAGGGCGAACACCCGGTGCGGGGTGGACACCTCCACGTCATCCGGGGCGGCCTCGCCCAGCAGTTTCGGGCCCTCTCCGCCGGCTCTGGCGATCAGGCCGAGATGGGAGCGGGTTTCGTCCCGAATCCGTCCCGGCGGTTCAGGCATGTTCAACGGCATTGCAAAACTCCCTGAGACTAGATGATTGCTTCCAAGGCGTGGGCTGCGTGGGCTTGACCCCGACGTAACGGAAGGTTCTAGCGTTGCGGTTGCGCCGTCGGTGCGGTATCAGCGTGTGTAGAGACCGTCGAGGCGGCCGCAGGCCAGGGCCGGGCCGCTTACGGTGGAGAGCACGGCCCTGGGCTTGGCTGTGTCCAGCGCTGTGTCGCCTTCCGCCGAGGTGATAGCGGTGGGCAGGGCGAACAGTTGGAAGACGTACCGGTGCAGGCCGTGTCCCTTGATCGGTTCGGGGCCCAAGTAGTCGCGCCCCACTCCTGAGCGAAGTACCCGCACTCCCTGGACCGGACTTCCTGCGTTCAAGGCTCGGTGGGCAGCGTGACGGGATCAGGTTCGAGCAGGGCGACACAGTAGACGAACGGGGTGCGGGTGGGAGAGACGATGTCCTGGACGGCCAGCAGCAGTTGGGCGGTGCCTTCGGGTGTGCCGCTCCAGGCCAGAGCAGGAGAGCGGTTCTCGCCGCCTGCGCGCTTGCCGATGTGGGCCGTAGGGATAACGCCCTCGTGTTCGAAATCGGTGCTGTAAAGGCCCAGCACCTCAGGTCCGGCCAGGGTGGGGAGGTTCCAGGCCAGTTTCGCTTCGCCGGCGCGCTTGTTCTTCAGGAGGGTTCCCAAAATCGTCATGGTGTGTCCTTGTCTGTCGAGGTGCGGGCAGGTCTAGTGGGGCGCGTTACGCGCTGAGCCGACGATGTCCGGCATCCGGCTGCGTGGATAGCGTTGCGGCCAGTTCGCGCACCTCGCGGGCGACGGCTGGCCACAGGATGGCTGGAAGGTCGCGACCGACACCGGGGATGGTCATCAGCTGGGCCCCGTAGACGGCGCGAGCGGTGGTTTGGGCCGCGGTGACGCGCAGGATCGCGTTCTGCTGGCCGTGCAGGATCAGGGGGGCTGTCTCATCGTGCCCCGGCAATCGCCAATGTTGAGGAAGGGCACTGCGGCCGCCGTGTGGACCTCGGTGACGGTTGGGCCGGCCCCTCACCAGCGGACGGCCGTGAAGTCGATCGGCCGGGGCCGTAGCAGTCGCGTGCGTTCGGCCAGCGCTCGCAGCCGCCGGGACATCTCGTCGGCGGGCAGGCGGTGGCGGTCACCGTGGCCTGGCAGGATCCATTCGAATCGCATCCGTACGGCCGTCCTGGCCAGGGAGGCGGCCAACTGCTCGATGGAGTACCAGGTCACGCTCTCCGCGACTTCCAGATCGCCGGTGGTGCGTGACCAGTAGAAGCTGTCGCCGCTGAAGCAGTACCGGTCATCCGCGAGGTAGAGCACACTGCCCCGGGTGTGGCCGGGCAGTGGATGGGCGGTGACCCCCTCGCTGATCTCCAGAGGTTCCAGGCCCCGGATCACCTGGTCGGCGTCCGGCGCTGCGTCGAGGTCTCCCTCGTGGATCCACAGTTGGGCGCCGAAATAGTCCGCGTATTGGCGGCCGTGTGCGGCGTGGTCTCGGTGTGTGAGTAGCACATCGGTAACGAGGCCCGATGCCGCGTAACGCTCGGCGAGTTCACGGCTCCAGCGCGGTGTATCGATCATCATGGCCGTGCCGGACGGCCGCAGCAGCAGGTAGGAGTTGGCCCCGGCGGTGTGCCGGGAGTTGTGCCCGCACATCAGTACGCCGTTGTCCAAGGCCATCGGAAAAGGGTCGAGTGCTTGGTCCGGTTGCCCGGACGCCGGGCGGATCGAGCGTGTGGGGCAGGCGAAGGCGGCCGCGTGGAGACGCCGTGTCTCCGCCTCATCGTTCGGTGGGCGCAGGATCTGCGACCGTCCGCTGGCCTCGCCGATCAGGTCGGGCGCGAGTTGTCGGGCGGTATCGCAGTTGATGCAGCGGTCGTCCACATACCAGCTGTCCATGGCAGGGCTCCTTCCAAGGGGAACGACCTGGGCCTGGGCCGCCATCAGGCCCTCCAGTTCGCAGAAGTAATGCATCGGGTACAGTAGCTTCATAGCTAAGTATCTGAACCGTGAAGGTAAATGGAAGCCGCATGTCCGTCAAACCGCAGGACGACCAGCCGAACGAACTGGCCAACCGGATCATTGCGTCCATGACGGACCTCGCCGGAGCCCTGGGACGCCTGAACGACCTGATCGCCCAGCACCTCGGCATCGCGCAGACTGATCTGCTATGCCTGCACGTACTCAATCGCGCCGGAGCCTCCACGGCCGGCGCACTCAGCTCTCAGCTCGGGCGTACCACTGGCGCGGTCACGCACATGATCGACCGTCTAGAGAAGGCGGGATACGTCCGGCGTAAACCCGACCCGCAGGACCGCCGCCGCGTACTCGTCGAAGCCTCGGCCCCAGGACTCGAACGGATCGCTTCGTTCTACGACGGGATCGACGCCCGCAGCCGCCGATTGATGGCCACCTTCTCCGGCGACCAACTGACGGCGATCCACACCTTCCTTCTGAGTAGTTACGAAAGTGCCGCCGAAGAGTGTGATCACCTGATTCGGTAGCGAGGTCCCGCCTCGCACTCCATGTTCCTTAGCTTGAGGGGAGACGGAGACATCGGTGAAGCCGGACCTCGACAGCTTGGCCACTGCGCTGTACGTACGATCCGACGACCTGCTGAAGGAATCACCTCAGCTGGCACCCTGGCGCCCGTCGGTGGGCATCACACCAAAGCTCAGCGACGCGGAGCTGGTCACGCTGGCGGTGCTGCAGGCCCTGCTGGGCTTCACCTCGGAGCGGCGGTGGATCCGTCATGCCCGCGCTCACCTACGGCATCTGTTCCCAGATCTACCGATGGCACCCGGTTACAACAAGCGGCTGCGCAAGGCGGCGGGCCTGCTCCAGCAGACCATACGGCTGCTGGCGGTCGAAACTACGCTGTGGAGCGACGATGTGTGGGTAGTGGACTCCACCCCGGTGGAGTGCGGCCGCTCCCGCGAGACCGCTCTGCGTTCCGAATTGGCCGGCTGGGCGGAGTACGGCTATTGCGCCAGCCATTCGCGGTACTTCTGGGGGCTGCGGCTGCACCTGGTGTGCACCGTGCACGGCCTACCGATCGCGTTCGCCCTGACCGGGGCCAAGGCCGACGAGCGCGAAACGCTGCTGGGCATGTTCGAAATCGAACCCGGTCTGCTCCACGGCCGCTGCGGACAGACGCTGATCGGTGACAAGAATTACTTCGGCTGTGACTTCGAGCAACAGCTGGCCGAGTGGAACCTCCGACTGCTCCGGCCAGCCCGTAAAAGCGAGGCGGCGCGGCCCGGCGCACCGATGCTCAAGCCATTGCGGCAGATCATTGAGTCGATCAACGAGACCTTCAAAGGCCAGCTCGATCTGGAGCGCCACCGCGGACGCACCCCCGGTGGTGTGATCGCTCGCGTCCTGCAGCGCGTCCTGGCGCTGACCGCCGCGATCTGGCACAACGACCACACCGGCCAGCCCGTCAAACGTGCCTTGATCGCTTACGACCACTGAACCCCTTGGAAGCAATCATCTAGTTTCGCCGGGTCTTGAAGGTCCTGTTCCAGGTGCCGTTCGGGCCGCCCGGGTAACCGCCGAAGAGCGTCTCCCATGCGATCCACATGATGGGATCGTTCTCCTGGCCCGCGTATATCCCGCCCGTGTCCTCCCACGGGTCATGCACCCATACGTGCACCAGTTCACCGGTCTGTGGGCGGTAGCTGTACCCCCAGATGTTGACGATGTGGCCGGAGAGGCCACCACCCCAGCCGATGTTCATCATGACCGGACGTCCGGCGTCTATCTCCGCCTTGACCTCGTTCTTCGTTAACTCCCTGAGCCTTCTGACCTCCACCCACCTGCCGCCCACCCACGACGCGTCGACGAAATACCTGTCACCATCGGCAACCGGCACCTGGATCCCGGCTTCCTGCAGCGGCCCGAAATCCGGCCACCAGCCCTGGTTGCAGTCCCCGCGTAACTCGCCATCCGGGCAGCAGCGGAACGGTCGCTGGTCGGCGAGCCTGGAGTCGTTCCTGTTGAGGACTGCGGCGGCGAATCCGCACTGGGTCCAAGCCTGGGCGTTGGCGTAGAAGTTCGCGATGCTGATCGTTGTCGCGTTCCAACACCAGAGTGTTTTTTCCTGGTATTGACGCTGGCGCCAGTATGTCGAGCCGAGGCTCTTGATCATGACGCTCTCGTCTGGTTGTGACACGCGACGTCATCCCTTCGCTATGCCGGTTATGCCGTCGCCGTCTTCTCGTAGAACCCCATCGTTGCGCCTCCTGGCCGGGGCCCGGGAGGGCCCACGGCGCTGAGGTTAAGAGAGCCACAACTGCGCTCACAATAGTCACAATCTGTCGGGTTGGACCGAAACAAACAGAGTGGTGCTCACATTTCAATTGCGGACCGCCCATTACGTCTCGGCTTTCCGCTCGGCCGCGACCAGCAGCGCCCCGCACGGAGTTGTCTCCTCGGCGCGAAACCGCGAGGTCCGGGTCGAAAGCGCCTAAGCCTCGGCCTGGTCGCACGGGGAGATCGCATCGGCTCTGCCACTCCCGCCCGATCAGCCCTCGAAAGAGGACTGCCGTGAACATCTCCGTCCCGTGGCCTCATCTGGCCACCAGCGCAGCATCTGTGACAGCTTTGGCCACCGGCCAGCGGATCATCCTCGGTATCGCTGGGCCCGACGCCCGGGAACGCGCCCGCGTGCTACGCCAAGAGATGGCCTGTCAGTAGGATCTTGCTACCTGATACACGCGACAGTTCTGACCGATCAGAATCTCGGTTCTGTCCGATCCGCCCCGGTAACGATCATGTAGCGTCCGGCCGGATGCGGGCCGTGAGCGGCTGGAATGGGGGCATGCCGTTACTGCCGCGTCGCCGTTCCTCCCGAGCTGATGTGCCTGTCGTCGCGGCGGAGGTGGTTCCGCCGCCGAGAAGCCTTCGCCAAGCTCGCCTGCCGACTTTGGGTGTCGCCCAGCACGCTGGCCTGGAG
>NZ_JBSFPS010000307.1:0-11362 GCF_053588315.1 Streptosporangium sp. NPDC003464
GTTGAGGCTGCTGCTCGGCGTCTGTGGATCGGTTTCATCCTTGACCGTCCCGCACCTTCTTCCCTGGCTCGGTCTGAAACTGGGCGTGACCGACGCCCGACGAGCACCGGCACGGGCCGGCGGCGAGCGCCGCGGGGACAACTCCTTACAGCATAAGTTATTGTGTCCACAGCAATACCTTACGCCATACGGAATTATCCGCCCCGGAGCTGGAGACGACTCGATGACCAAGGCAGAACTGCATGACGGAACCACTGTCGACGTGGAGGTCCACGGCACCGGCCCCACCCTGCTGCTCCCGGTCAACCCCAGACCGATCGAGGGAGCGCAGGCCGACGAGATGCGCAAGTGGGGCACCGACCCGGCCCTGGGCCGCTCCCTCATCGAGGGCCTCAGCGACGCCTTCCAGGTGGCCGCCTTCGACTACGAGGGGCACGTCCTGGGCAACCCCCGACCGGACACGCTGACACCCGCCAACGTCGCCGCCGACCTGCTCGCCGTGGCCGACGCCGTGGGAGCCGACCGATTCGCCTATTACGGCTACTCCTGGCTCGCGCTGAGCGGGCTCCAGCTCGCGATCCGGACCGACCGTCTCTCGGCGCTCGTCATGGGCGGCTTCCCGCCGCTCGACGGGCCGTACGAGGAGATGCTGCGTGTGACCATGGCGACCCATGAGATGGCCGTCTCGCCGCAGGACACCCCTGAGGCCCCGTGGACGGCGGCCGGCGAGACCTCGCGGACATCGGACGACGAGGCCCCGCAGGCGGTGACCGGTGAGGCTGCGCAGACGTCGGACGGGCCCGACTGGTCGTCGGTGGAGGTGACCATGACGACCGCGCAGACCATGCAGTTCGTCACGTTGTATCAGGCGTTGCAGGAGTTCGACGACCGGGCCGCCCAGGCGCGGATCGGCTGTCCCCGCCTCTGCTTCGCGGGTTCGGCGGACGAAATCGATTACAGCGAGCGCTGGGGCGGCGTGCACGTGAGCCTGGGCGGCAGGATCATGGAGCGGCGCGGGGAGCTCGAAGCCCTCGGCTGGGACGTGCGCATCCTGGACGGGCTCGACCACATGCAGGCCATGCAGGCCGCGCGCGTCCTGCCGATACTGCGCCCGTGGCTCGCCTCCCGGGTGGGGAGCCGCTAGCCACAGGCCACCGGCCGCCGGGGGCCTCCCTCCGGCGGCTGGGAACCTCCCTCCGGCGGCCGCGGGACATTCCGGACGGGGCCCGCGGAGCCCGAAGCCCGGAGGCTCGGAGGGAACGTCCGCCTCCCCGCGTTCACGGACCGATGTCGCTCACGGACCGACGCCCCTCACGGACCGATCTCGCTTACGGACCGATGTCGATGGCGAGCACTCCCCGGGCCTCCTTGCCCGAGCCGTAGCGGCCGCGCAGCATGGCCAGCTGCTGGTGGTGGGACTGGTCCGGATCGAGCCGGATCGGCCCCTCGGACGCCAGCAGGCTGTCGAAGTCGGTGTACAGCTCCACCCGCCGGACCTGCTCGCAGTGCTCCACCACCGTGCCGCAGGAGATCCGCAGGTAGTCGCCGGCACGGAGCCGGCGCACCGGGGGTGAGGCGATCTCGGGCAGCACCGTCACCCGGCCGGCCACGATCAGCCGGAAACGGCGCTCGGAAACGCTCATCACGAACGGCGAGCGGCTCACCCGTCCGGGGGGCATGGGTTTGCCCCGGGGCAGATGATCGCGGAGCGCGGAGTTATCGGCCCGGGAGCTTTCCCGGGCATGAGGGACGAGCTCATGTATCCGGGGCGGCGCATCCGCCGCTGTCGGGGACGGCGCATCCGGCCACGGAATACCGTCGCTCCCGGATACGTCGTCGAGGGCGATCTGCGAACCGCCCATTTCCCAGTCATCACACACCACGAGCCGTAGACGGTCGCGCGCTTCTTCCCGGGCGATCAACGCCTGGGCCCACGCCGTCAATGCCATGGCCCAGACCCGGCGCGCCCGGATGAGATCGGCGCGTGATCCGTTGCCCCGGCGGATCCGTTCGTATCCGTCGGTGGCCTGTTCGACCTGGTGACGGGCCTCGGAAAGCGCGACGGGAATGCCCGCGGGCCACCCGGCGCCCGGCATTGAATCCTCGACTCCGGGCATGTCCGGCCACCATAATCCGTCTTGGGACGATTCACGGGCGATCAGCGCACGGACCCATTCCATTTGCGCCCAGCTCCACGACTGGCGCGCCTGGTTGAGCTCGAACGCCGATCCCTTACCGGCCTCGACCGCGTCCTGGGCCCGGCCGTAACGGCCTTTGGCCCAATCCAATTCACGGCGCGCCTCTTTGAACCGGAGACGCGTTTCCTCTCGAGAGCTCAATATCTGACTTGCCGACAGATCACTCACGAGACATCACGCTACGGCAGCTATCCGACAAAATTCGGGCGGCAAGTCGCGGCGGCGGACAATGCGACCGTCATCCGTGAAAAACACGCGGCACCGCCCCGCCCGGGCGCGCACCCGCCGGCCCCGGGGCGACAGAGCCTTCGGCGCCCCCCGGCCCGGCGCCGCCGCACCGGGGGGACGGCCGGAATACGCCGGAAAGACACCGCGGGGCCTGAAGGCCGGTCGTTAGGGTGATCGTCGTCGTGGGGCGGCGCCGATGTCGGCCAGTCGACATCGCGTGTTCGTCCGCGAGCGGTTGGGCGTGGTGTACGACGCGCCCCGGATCCGGCGGATCGCCGAGGAAGCGATCCGCGAGGCGGTGCAGTCCAAGGACGACCCGGCCGACCTGATCAACGTGGCGCTGGAGGAGCTGATCCGGCAGCGGTGTGAGCTGACGGGTTACACCACACTGGACGCGATGGCCGCGTCGATCCGCACCGAGGTGAACACCGGGTTCTTCCAGACCGTGGCGGGACGGCTGAACGCGGCCGCGCGGGCGCGGCTGGCTCGGTTGCTGGTGGTGGACCCGGTGACTCGGTGCAGCGAGTTCGATCGGCTGAAGGGCGTGGCCAAGGCCGCGTCGCTGAGCAAGTTCAAACAGCGGCCGGCGCTGCTGGCCGACATCGAGGCGATCGGGCCGACCCGGGCCTGGCTGGAGGGTGTGCCGCCGGGGAAGGTCGGGCACTTCGCAGGGGAGGCGCACGTCATCGACGTCGCCGACATGCGCAAGGTGGACACCGACAAGCAGTTGACGTTGCTGGCCGGCTTCGTGCACACGGCCGCGACCGGGGTCCGCGACGACGTGGTGACGATGTTCTGCAAACGGATCGCGGCCATCCACAAGAAGGGCCGCGAGCATCTGGAGGCGTTGCGGGAGGCGCACCGGGCCGAGTCCGAGCGGCTGCTGGTGGTGTTCGGTGACGTGCTGTCGGTGGTGCCGGAGGCCATGACCCCGGCCACTGCCCCGACAGGCGATGGCGGCACCGTCGCGCCGGACGCCGTGGCCCCGGTGGTGGTCGCGGCGCCGACGGTGCAGGATGTGGCTGAGCGGGCCGTTGGGGCACGGGCTATTGCCACTGACCGTTCTGATGCGGCTGGTGTTGTCGAGGTGTCCACAAACCCGGTCAGTCGGTAAGGGTCACGGTGCGGCGGAAGGTGGCAGCGGCCTCCAGATCCGCGAGGGCCTTGCGCCGGCCGGCGGTCTCGTCCCTCGTCCATGCCGACCCAGTTCTGGCCGGCGAGCTCACCGACGTGTCCGGCGATCTCGGCCAGTTTGCTCAGGACGGTCCCAGCGCTCATGTCGCCGGTGGGGGTGAGGAATCGGTAGAGCAGCAGCGGGAGGCCGGCGGCTGAGGAGGCCATGGTGGTAGGGAGCATTTTCAGGGCTGAGGTTGCTCCAGCAAGCGGGCCTGGAGCGCTTCGCGCTGGGCGGCGGTCAGCCGGTCGGGGCTGGGCTCCATCGTGTAGGTGCCGCCCCCGGCCTGGAGCATGAGCGGGTCGGCCAGGGCCGGATGCCGATCGATCGTGTCGAGAGCCTCGGCCGCGCGCTCGGGTGGCCACTCCAGGGGTGCGGCGAGTTCGTCCAGGGTGAGCGCTCGCGCGCCGTACACCAGTGCGGCGATGACGGTCAGGGCGTCACGCACGGCGGCGTCTGTGAGGCTGCTGCCGTGCATCTGCTCGCTGAGCCTGGCGAAGAAGTGATTCATCTGGGTGAGCCGGACCCCGGCGGGCGTGTCGGCGCCGAAGAGCTCGATCCCGCGCCGGGTGGCCTCCGTGACGTTCGCGTGCGCCCTGGTGTCGGCCTGCCAAGCCCGCAGCCAGGCGTCCTCGTGGACGGTGTAGCGCTCCCGCCGCCCGCCGGGGGCGGCGGTCCGCCCCACCAGTTCCATCGTCTCCAGGTAGCCGATGGACTTGGACACCGAAGCTGGGCTTACCCGCAGCCGTTTCACCAGGTCGGCCGCGGTGAGGCCGCCGGCTTCCGCGGTGAGCAGGCTGGCGAAGACCCGGGAGGCCATCCGCTGCAGGCCGGTCCCTGACAGCAGGACCGCGAACTCCTCTACGAACTCACGCACCCGCTCGTCGGCCGACGGCGGCGGCTCGGGCTGGGTGGTCCTACGGCGGCGCGCGCGCTTCGCGGCGGCTTGCTGGGCACGATCGGCGAGGTAGCCACCGGAGCGTGAGTTGCGCGCCACCTCCCGCGAGATCGTGGACGTCGGTCTGCCCAGCCGTCTACCCATCTCGGCGTAGCCCACCCCCTCTGCCAGCCACAGCGCGATCTGCTGACGCTCATCGTGGGTCAGCCTGCTCCCGGGCATTGTTGGCCTCCAGTACTTTCACGAGCATCTCATTGCAACGAACGGCATTGCATTTCCCGCCATACCTGTTGCAACAATAGCTACAGATCCAGGTCATTGTGTTGACGAGACCAAAAATGCAACATAGCTTTCACTCTGTTGGAAACGTCATTGGAGGGTGAAATGCACGTCATGGCCATATCCACGATCACCGACGAGAAGCGGTTCTGGGATGCGCTGAAGAAGGCGCACGGCCGCCTGCCCAAGGGAGCGAAGTGGACGCTCGCGGTGGCCAGCACTGACGGGACCAGAGCAGTCAACATCATCGTCCACGACTCCATCGACGCCGTGCGGACCTTCTTCGACGATTACGCAGGCTCCGCCGCCAGAACGGAGTATCTCCAGGCCGACGCGGCCAACGCGGTGGGTCTGGCACGATGATCGAGGAGATCCTGGCGGACTACCAGGTCCCGGGCGCCACGATCGGCATCCTGCGGAACGGAGAGATCACCGACTTCGCGTACGGCATCAAGGACGTCACCACCCGGCAGCCCGCCACCACCGACACGATCTTCCAGTGCGGCTCCCTGACCAAGACCTGGACCGCGCTGGCCTTCATGCAACTCCTCGACGAAGGCAAGGTCGACCTGGACGAGCCGGTGCGCACCTACCTGCCAGACTTCCACGTCGCCGATCCCGACGTCACCGCGCGTGTCACCCCCCGACACCTCCTCAACCACACCAACGGCATCGAGGAGAACATCGGCGACCCCGGCGAGGACGAGGATGTCTACGAGAACATGGTCGCCAACATCGCCGACGCACCCCAGTTCGCCCCGCTCGGCCACACCCACGGCTACAGCGCGGCCCTCGGCTACGCGATCCTCGCGCGCATCATGGAGGTGCTCGACGGCAGCCGCTGGGACGCCATCATGCACGAGCGTCTCTTCTCCCCCATGGGGCTGACCAGCACGACCAGCTGGCGCGAGCAGGTGGACCCGGCGCGGGCCGCGACAGGACACCTGATTCGCTCCCTGGAGGAAGGCCCCATCGTCACGCCCGTGGACTACCTGCCGCGCTCCTTCGGTCCCGGCGGCAACATCAATTCCACGGCCCGCGAGGTGCTCGCGCTGGCGCACGTCCTTCTCAACGGCGGACAGGCGCCGAACGGCGCGCGCATCGTCTCGGCCTCCGCCGTCCGCGAAATGATGACCTCCCGTGTCCCCGTCCCCGATCCCTACATGTTCGGCCCGCAGTGGGCACTCGGCCTCATCGTGTGCGACTGGTACGGCGAGACCGTCTACGCGCATGACGGCAGCACCATCGGTCAGAACGCTCGCCTCCGTATCCTGCCGGACTCGGGTCTTGCCCTGGTGATGCTGACCAACGGCGGGCCACGGGAGAGCATGTACCACAAGGTGTTCAACGAGCTTCTGGGGGACCTGGGTGCTGGCGAGATTCCCGGCCTGCCTGACCCGGATCCTGGGCTCAGGCTCGACCCGGCTCGCTACGTGGGTGTTTATGAGCGGCCGGGGACTCGGTTCGAGGTGAGTGCCGATAGTGCCGGGCTTCGGCTGGCCACCTTCCTCGACCCCATGCAGGCGGCTTTCTTCGGGCGGCCGGAGCGCATCACCTACGAGCTGTTGCCGGTCAGTGAGACGCACTTCCTGATGCCGCCGAGCGATCCTCTGGAGGACACCCAGACTGTGGCGATCTACGACTTCGTGGATGGGCAGGCGCAGTATCTTCACACGAACTGCCGGGTACACCCCCGGAGCGAGTGAGTTCGAGGGGCATGTGTACGGCTTGCGCGATCCAGGAATCAGCCTCTTCTTCTCCATGCTCGGAGGAGTCTCGTAGCGGCTGCAGCCCGCTCGGCCAGGTCGCGTGGGTCGACGAGCGGGATCTGCGGCAGCGGCACGGCGCTCCTCCAGAGGCGTCGGGCCTGGTCACCGAACGGTGTCCTCGTCGGCCGCGATGGCACGCTGAGTGTCGAGCCGTGCGTCCGTGATGGTCTTATGGACGACGCCGATCGAGACTTCAACGCCGGCGGCGATGGTGCGGATTGATTCACCACGCTGACGGCGGACGAGGATGGCGGCGCGTTTGTCGTCGTCAACGACCGGTCGGCGGCCGCCAACCCTGCCGCGTTTGCGGGCGGCCTCCAGGCCGTTCTTGGTCTTGCGAGTGATGTCGCGGCGGCGGTCTTCAGCCAGGGCGAGGGCCAGGTCGAGAATCAGGGAGCGTTCGGTGTGCTCGCCGGCCGCGATGCCCTCCAGCACCTTGACGCCGACGCCGCGCTGGAACAGGTCGTTGAGGACAATGAGCCCTTCGAGGAGGTTGCGGCCGAGGCGGTCGACCTCCTGGACGGTCAGCAGGTCGCCGTCGCGGATGTGGGACAGCGCGTTCAGCAGTGCGGGCCGGTCGTCGGTGGCGAGCTTGCCACTGACCTTCTCCTCGAAGACCTTCAGGCAGATCGGATCGAGGACGTCGCGTTGCCGCTGGGTGCTCTGCTTGTCGGTGCTGACTCGGACCAAGCCGATGAGCGCCATCAGGAGCGCCCTCCGTTCATCAAACCTGTGGCGAAAGGTGGCTGAACGCTGCCGGAAAATGAACGGCCAGATGAACGCTTTGACGAGACACGGTGGCTCACTCGGACGCGTTTCGCCGACGTTCATTAGATGACCGTTAGACGAACACCCGAAGACGCCTCAGCCGATCACACCTCCGCGGCCCCTTTCTGCCATACCAGGAGGCCGTCCGAGGTGATGACGGGTATGGAGCACGGCGACGAGCGCCCGCCCCTCCTCAACGGCGTGGCCGGCAGCGGGTTCCTCGACGGGAAGACCGTGCGATCGCGCCCATTTACCGGGCCTGGCCGGAGGTGCCCATCGCCTCACCGATCTGCCGCCAGGAGTAGCGGCGCTCGCCCCGTCGGGCGGTCACCACGAGCTCACGGGCGACAAGGTCCCGTTCGGCGGCGAGCCAGCGGGCAGCGGCAAGCCGGGACAGGACCGGATCATCGGGGAAAGCGCGGGTCTCGGCCGCCCGCTCGCGCAAAAAGCGGCGCAGGGCAGTCCGGACGGGACCTGCGGTCAACGGCTTACGCGGCGAGGAGGCCATGCACCTATTGAGATCTAAGTTTCAGCACTTCAGACGCCACTCCCGGGCAGCACACAGCCTCGGCGGTGTCTTTCCGGCGTATTCCGGCCGCCTCCCCACCGGAGGGGACCGGTCCGGCAGGCCGCGGCGTACGGTGGGTACGGCCCGCCGTACGCCGCCGGGAGACCACACCGCTACAGGTCAGGAGGCCGCGGAAGACCGGCCCATGGTCCCGATGACGACAGTGGCGCTCACAGGTCAGGAGGCCGCGGAAGACCGGCCCATGGTCCCGATGACGACGGTGGCGTTCAGCTCGTCACAGCCGACCACCTGCGGGATCAGCCCGTTGCCGGCGATGGCCTCGACGGTCTGCGGCGCCTGGTGCTCGCCCGTCTCGACCAGCAGGCGGCCGCCCGGCGCCAGCCACAGCGGCGCCGCGGCGGCCACCCGCCGCACGATGTCAAGCCCGTCCGCGCCACCGTCGAGCGCCACCCGCGGCTCGTGTATGCGGGCCTCCGGGGGCAGCAGCCTGATCGCCTCGGTGGGCACGTAGGGCGGGCTGGCGATCAGCACGTCGACGCGGCCCCGCAGCGTGGCGGGCAGCGGCCCGTAGAGGTCGCCCTCGTACACCTGGCCGCCGACGGCGGCGAGATTGCGGCGGGCGCACCGCACCGCGGCGGGGTCGATGTCGACGGCGTGCAGCTCGGCCCCGTCCAGGGCCGCGGCCAGCGCGGCGCCCATCGCACCGGAGCCGCAGCACAGGTCGACGACGACGGCCCGGGACCCGGCGGTCCGGCGGGCGAGGCCGGCGGCCTGGTCGATGAGGAACTCGGTGCGGCGGCGGGGGACGAAGACCCCGGGGTCCACGGCTATCCGCAGGTCGCAGAACTCCGCCCAGCCGAGGACGTGCTCCAGGGGCAGGCCGGCGACTCGCCGGTCCACCATGTCGGCGAGGTCGGCCGGCGTCCGGGCCGTGGAGATGAGCAACTCCGCCTCGTCCTCGGCGAAGACACAGCCGGCGGAGCGGAGTCTGGTGATGACGGCGGATCGAGGCAGCGGGGAGGGAGAGACCGACACAGGAAGACCTTTCGGGATGCCGATGGGCGCTCCCGCGGTCACCTATGGCAGAGGGACCGCACGGCTGTGAGATGGGAGCACCCAGACTGATACAGCGGTAATGGGTCTCACCTCCTCGATCGTTCACTGCTGAGGACCGAAACGCTACCAGAGCCCGGCCACCGCGCGGACGGCCCCCAGCCTGGCCCGGGGAGGGGCCGGCGCGGTGAGCGGCCGGCGGCGCCCGCCGGCCTCCCCCCGCCCCGGGGCGCGCACCGGGGCCTCCTCAGTGCTCGGGATCGAGCGAGTCGCCGATGAACATGGCGGTGAGCAGCACGAAGAGGTATGCCTGGAGAAACTGGATGAACATCTCGAAACCGGTCATCACGATGGCCATGACCACGCCGAGCACGCCCACCGGGACACCCAGCGGGGTGGGCCGCTCGAACAGGAACCAGAAGCCCACCGCGCTGAAGAACGCCAGGAGCAGGTGTCCGGCGAACATGTTGGCGGCCAGCCGGAGCATGTGGGTGAACAGCGAGGTCACGAAGTTCTGCAGCAGTTCCAGCGGGATCAGCAGGACGTAGGCGAGCTTGGGCAGGCCGCGGGGGATGAGGTTGCTGACGTATGCCCCCGCCCCCCACTTGCGGACGCCCACGTAGATCTTGATGACGTAGACCGTGAGAGCCATCACCGCGGGGAAGGCCAGGAAGGAGGTGACGGGGAGCTGGACGAGCGGGATCACGCCCATCAGGTTCCAGATCCAGGTCAGCAGGAAGATGCTGAGCAGCAGGCCCATCCAGCGGTCGGCGTCCTTGCCGAGGAAGGGCCTGGCCGCGTGCTCGCGGACGAACAGATAGCCCATCTCCGCGATGTTCTGCAGGCCGCGCGGTACCAGCGCGGGCCTGGCGAAGGCCGCCCACAGCAGGGCGCAGATCAGGAGGGTCCCCACCCCGGCCATCAGGATCGGTTTGGTCAGCCAGTACGGCGCGCCCGGCCAGAGCGGGGGGAAGTGGAACAGGTCGAGACCTGGGGCCTGGAAGTCGTCGGACGGCCTCATTGACGGCTCCTTCGGAGGGATGACCTTTTGTGAAAGCTTTCACAAAGCCTGCCGCCCGGCTATTCCCCCGCGGGTCAACATCATGATCATGGGGCTGCGGCGCGCCGCGCCCGCCGGCGGCCCGGCGGACGCCCGGCACCGCGCGGGCACCCCGCCGGCGGTGCCGGGCGCGGTACCGGACCACGCCCGGCACCGCCTCCCCGGTGCGGGCGACCGGACGGGTCCAGGGCCTAGCATTGCGCTGAAGATCACATTCAGGGAGGTCATCATGGTGAACGACGCCGACCTGCGGCATCTGCGCCGCTGCGTGGAGCTGGCGGCCGAGGCCCTGCGGGTGGGCGACGAGCCGTTCGGCTCCGTGCTCGTCGCCGCGGACGGCACCGTCATGGCCGAGGACCACAACCGCGTGGCCTCCGGTGACCGGACCCGCCATCCGGAGTTCGAGCTGGCGCGCTGGGCCGCGGCGAACATGACCCCCGGGGAGCGGGCGGCGGCGACCGTCTTCACCTCGGGCGAGCACTGCCCGATGTGCGCCGCCGCGCACGGCTGGGTCGGCCTGGGCCGCATCGTGTACGTGAGCTCCTCCGAGCAGCTGGCGGCCTGGCTCACTGAACTGGGCGTCCCCGCGCCTCCGGTGCGGACCCTGCCCATCAACGAGATCGTCCCCGGTCTCGTGGTCGAGGGACCGGTCCCCGATCTCGCCGAGCAGGTGCGCGACCTGCACCGCCGTTTCCACACCGGCCCGTCCTGAGGGAGGCGGCGGCAGGCAGCCCGAGTGACGCGGGGCCCGTCCGGCCCCCGCCCCCGTCCGGTCCACCCGCGTCCGCGGACCTCCGCGCTCCCCCGCGTGTCCGGAGCAGCCGTCCCGCCTCACCCGTGACAGCGCGAGACGGCCCTGCCGGATACGCCCATAGACACAACATTGACGGATGAAGTAAAAATATCCGACAATCTTCTGTGATCTTGGGGGGATTCGCCATGGCTCGCCCGCACGCCATCGAAGGATCCATGCGGAGCGTCGAGCACCGGCTCCGGCAGAGCCACCTGCTCCTGCACGAAACCCGCCAGGGACGCCAGCCGGGGCAGCGCACCCTGAACTGGGCCGGCAACGGCCTGCGCGATCTCGGTCTACAGCCCGGCACCGTCCTGAGCGCCGAGCAGCGCCCGATCGCCCGGGCGTTGATGGACGGCCGCGATCCACGCACCGGGCGGCGGCTGGTCCGCGCCGGCAACCACGGCCATCAGGTCACTCTTGGGCTTCCGCGGTCCGTCAGCGTGCTGCACGGGCTGGCCCCGCACCACCTGGCCCTGCAGTTGGAGGACGCGGTGGCGGCCGCGGTGACCGAGACCGTGGCGGTCCTGGAGCAGTGGACCGCCTACGGACTGCGCGGCGGCAACGGCCGCCACCCCTCTGATTCCGATCTTGGTGTCGCTGGCGCTCAATC
>NZ_JBSFPS010000308.1:0-11252 GCF_053588315.1 Streptosporangium sp. NPDC003464
AGAGCGCCGAAACCCGCCCTCTCCGAACGGAGCAACGGGCTGCCGCACCCTCATGGACTCAGGGGAGACCCAGCGGTGGAGCGCTTACGAAAACCCAGGTCAGAGCCATATCCGCCCGATTTTCCGCCAGTACTACCGGGACCCCGGATGGGCCGGGCATGAAGGTTGCCAAGACAGGTAGTGACCTTGGAGGCTCTCCTTACCGACGCGTGCGACCTTCCAGGAGCGCCCTGTGATCATCGAGGATCTGTCCGAGCCGGAACTCGCCCTTTGGGAGGCGTTTCCCACAGCGCGTCCTGTGGATCTTCCTGGCACCCCCGTTCGGGCTGCGATCATCGCAAGGATGTTACTCGGCGCCCGGGAACGCCTTGCAGGGCAGACGCCTGGCATGCACCTGTCCAGCGCCCGGATCGCGGGCCGATTGGACCTGTCGTACGCCGAGGTACAGCACCCTCTGATCTTGACCAAGTGCGAGTTCGAGGAAGCGCCGGTCTTCACCGGAGCCCGCACCGGCCTGGTGGACCTCGCGGCCTCCCGGGCGCCCGGACTGCAGGCTGTAGACGCTGTGATCGGCGGGGCACTGCGCCTGGAAGGCTGCGAGATGGCCGGCCCGATCCAGCTTGCCGGGGCCCATGTGTCCGGGACACTGAATCTCAGCGGCGCAGCGATCCACGCACTTCAGGCTGTCCATGCCGACGGCCTGATCGTCGACCGTGATCTTCTGTGCGCGAACGCCGTCATCGACGGTGAGTTACGCGTTGTCGGCGCCAAGATAGGCGGGACGATGACCCTCGATGGCGCACGGGTCGGGCGGTCAGGCGGCTTCAGCCTCACCGCCGAGGGGGTCGTCATCGACAGCGGGTTGTCGTGACAGTCGGGTCGGCGTGCTCGATGACGCTCCCAGCCGGTGGCCTGCTCACGTCCTGATGAACGGCTTCACCTATGACGGCCTGGAGGCTCCCCTGCCTGTCCGGGAGCGACTTGTCTGGCTGGCCAGGGATGCCTACCAACCTCAACCCTATGAGCAGTTGGCCGCCGTCTACCGCCGGCAGGGTCACGATGAGGCTGCTCGCGACGTGCTGCTGGCCAAACAGCGTCGCCGCCGCTCGGGCCAGCGGCTCGGGGCGCGGCTGTGGGGATATGTGCAGGACTGGACCGTCGGGTACGGCTACCGCCCCTTCCGCGCTGCGCTCTGGCTCGCAGCCCTTCTCCTTATCGGCGCGGTCGTTTTCACCGCCCACCAGCCACCGGCCTTCAAGCCAGGCGAGGCTCCCCCCTTCAACGCCTTCCTCTACACCCTGGACCTGCTCCTCCCGATCATCAGCTTCGGACAGGAGAGCTCCTTCGGCCCGCGCGGCGCACAACAGTGGCTCGCCGCGGCGATGATCACTGCAGGGTGGATCCTCGCAACGACCATCCTGGCAGGACTCACTCGCGCACTCTCGCGCCAATAACGCGACCAGAAGCGGCCACCTTGACGCCCTCTCAGCAGCCACTGACAGGGTGATCCACCTAGGAGCTGGGGTCACGGTCAGCACAGCACCCCCGTCTCCGTCGTCACCCAGGGTTACTTTGCCCCGGGTGACGCGGACCCGAGTGGGAGGCCGCACGAGCAGGCACGCTATGGCCCTCAACCAGGGCAAACAGCCGTCGTCACCGAACCGTCGTCAAGATCGACTCTCTAGCGCCAAAATCCGGTCCGATCCTCCCCGGAGGCCATTGCATCCGGCAGGCCGCTCACCGTGAAACACCGTTGATCTTGCAGGGACTTACTGGCCCCATGCCACGCACTGGCGGACCCACGCGGAGCGATCCCGTCCCAGCCGCGTCAAGACCTCGCGGGGGCAGACCGGACCCAGATGCCGGGGTCGGTGGTCGCCGGCCGGTGCAACAGCGCGGTCGGCAGGCGGACGTTGCCGGCGGCGGTGCGCACCGTGCTGTCGGGGTCGTCGGCCAGCGCGGCCAGCAGCGGCGCGCTGAGGTCGGGGTTGGAGGCGGCATTGGCGCGCAGCCAGGAGTCGGGGTCGGTGGCGGCCTGGTCGATCAGCCAGCGCGGAACCCACGGATGGGCCAGGGCGCCCAAGAATCCCCCAGGAAGTGACCGAACTCGGCGAGCACACTGCTGCGCCGCCTACAGCCGCAAGCAGGCCACCCCCACCCCCATGCGATTGACCCGCCCCGACGCCGCCAACCGCACAGCATCACCCCGACCGCCGGGCTCTGCACGTCCATCGGCCGGCTCCCCGTGCACTCACAGCGCTCCGACACCGCCAGATGCCTTCACCACAGTCACCACACGAGCCTGAACCAGCCCGGCCGGCGGCCATAGGAGCCCGGAAACAACAAGATCCCGTCAACTTCCTTCAAGCCGTCTCAAGAACGGCCCCAGACGCCAGGTAGCAGTTCTGCCACCACACAGAGCACCAGCAGAGAGCCCATCGAAGGGCCCCCTGCTTCAACGCCGACTCACCAGGGCAAAGCGCCGTCGTCCTGCAGGAAGGCGCCCGTCGGACCGTTCGCGTCCAGACTGGCGAGATGCACGGCTATCGCTGCGCCCTGCTCTGCCGTACGGAATCCGGTGTGCCCGTTGAGGTCGGTGGCGCAGTAGCCGGGGTTGGCCGCGTTGACTTTGATCGGGGTCTCGAGGAGCTCCTTGGCGTACGCGACGGTGATCATGTTGAGTGCCGACTTCGAGGAGTTGTAGGCCACGTAGGAGTGCGCCCAGAGGGCGCTCTCCGGGTCGCTCGCGTAGGTGAGGGACCCCAGCTCGCTCGACATGTTGACGATTCTGCCTGCCTTCGACGTGCGAAGCAGCGGCAGCATGGCGTTGGTGACGGTGATGACGCCGAACACGTTCGTCTCATAGACACCTCGCACCGCCTCCAGGGAGATGCCGCTCGGGGTGAGCTCCTCCGGCCCGCCGGTGACTCCCGCGTTGTTGATGAGGACGTCGAGCGTGCCGTACTCCTTCTCGATCCACTTCGCCGCCGCCTGAGCACTGGCGGGGTCGGTGACGTCGAGGGGCACGTACCGCTGCCCGAGCCGGTCGGCGGCGGCGCGGCCGCGCTCCTCGTCGCGTGCGCCGATCAGGACGGTCATCCCCCGCTCGCCGAGCGGTCGTGCCGTCTCGAAGCCGATTCCCTTGTTGGCACCTGTGATGAGAGCTGTCGTCATGGGTCCAACGCTGGCCGTGGACGGGGCCGAGCGGGAGAGCCCTTCTTATGCTGGTACAAGCTGTACCAGGGTCAATGTGTCATTCGTGGCGCAGGATGGGGACAGGATGGGGACAGGATGGGGAGATGAACCAGTTGCCCGAGTTCCTGCGCGACAGGCGTGCCAAGGTCAAGCCCGGCGAGGTCGGCCTTCCGGAAGGTCAGCGCCGCCGGACGCCTGGGCTCCGTCGTCAGGAGGTCGCGCACCTGGCCGGGATGTCGGTCGATTACTACATCCGGTTGGAGCGACGTAGCCATACCGCGACGCCGCCCGACTCACCATCAGCATGCCGGAACGGCGTCATCTCGCCTTCCGTTCGGTACGACTGGCCCTCAAACGGAACTAAACGAAACCAGCGACATCGGAACGGCCCTGGTCCGGATGCGATGACGGACCGTTTCGCTGCTCAGCGTGCCGTACGGTCCTCGGCGTGCCTGTTGGGCATGGGTGGTGAGGGTGTGACGCGGCGCGTGCGGTCCGAACGGGCCGCTGGAGCCGTAAAGACATCCTGACGTATCAGCTTTATCGGTGAATTTGCCGTCCGGGAGCTGGACACCTGCTTCTCCGAGGAGATAACACGGAACAAGGGGTGGTGCTCATGGCCACAGTCGATGAATCGGTCAGCCCACCGGCGCGAGTGGCAGATCCCGGCGAGGACATCTCACTGGACGAGCTCCGGCTCGCGGCGCGCAATCACGGCATGCCGCTGGAAGCGCTGCGCTACGACGTCACCCCGGTGGGCCTGCACTACCTGCTGATCCACTACGACATCCCCCACCTCGACCCCCAGGCGTGGCGGCTGCGGATCGACGGTCACGTCCGGCACCCGCTGACGCTCGACCTCGCCGCGATCCGGGCCAGGCCGTACGTCACCCATCGCGTCACGCTCGAATGCGCCGGCAACGGCCGAGCCCGGCTCGCCCCTCGGCCGATCAGCCAGCCCTGGCTGGACGAGGCGGTCGGCACGGCCGAGTGGACCGGCACCCCGCTGGCGCCGCTGCTGCGCGAGGCAGGCATCCGGGACGGCGCCGTCGACGTGGCGTTCACCGGCGCCGACCACGGCATCGAGCGCGGCGTCGAGCAGGACTACACGCGCGGCCTGCCACTGGCCGAGGCCCTGCGCGAGGACGTGCTGCTGGTGCACACCATGAACGGTCAGCCGCTGCCGCCGCAGCACGGCGCCCCGCTCCGCCTCCTGGTGCCCTCCTGGTACGGCATGGCCCAGGTGAAATGGCTCGTGCGCATCTCGGTGCTCGACACGCCGTTCGCGGGTTACCAGAACGCCACGGCGTACCGGATCAAGCACTGGCCGGACGACGACGGCGAACCGGTGACCCGGATCCGGCCCCGCGCGCTCATGCAGCCTCCCGGCTTTCCCGATTTCCAGACCCGCGGCCGCATCCTCGACCGCGGTGTCCATGAGGTGGCGGGCCGGGCCTGGTCGGGGTGGGGGCCGGTGACGCGGGTCGAGGTGAGCGTGGACGGCGGCGCGACCTGGGCGGAGGCCGAGCTGGGGCCGCAGCCGAGCCGGTACGCCTGGCGGGCCTGGCGGTGGACGTGGCACGCACGGGAGCCGGGGCGCTACGACCTGTGCGTCCGGGCGAGCGACGCCGCCGGCAACGTCCAGCCGGTCGAACAGCCGTGGAACCGCCAGGGCATGGCGAACAACCAGGTGCAGCGGGTGCCGGTCCTCGTGCGGTGACTCATCCGCCGCACCGCCGTTCGAGGCGCTCCGCCCGGGTCCGCGGCGACCTGCCCTCGGGCCGTCAGGCGGTGACGCGGGCGTCCCAGTCGATACGGTGGTGGTGCACGGGGGCGAACATCTGCTCGGGGGCCGGCATCGCGGGACGGTCTCCCGCCTTGCCCGCCTTGGCCTTGTTCTTGGCCGCGGCGTCCCCGGCGATCATCGACACACGGGGGCGGCGCAGCCGCTCGTAGGCCGCGAACGCCTCCTCCGGGGTGGGCAGGTCGCGCAGGCAGCGGGCCAGTTCGACGGCGCTCTCGGCGGACAGTGACGCGCCTTGGCCGGAGCTGGAGGAGGGGGCGTGCGCGGCGTCGCCGACCAGGACCATGCGGCCCCGGTGCCAGGTCGGGACGTCCGGCATCGCCTCCATCGGGCCGACGGCCATCAGGTCCTCGGGCGCGGTGCGGGTGAGCAGGGTCTGGCCGGGGACGTGCCCGGCGTACAGGGCGCGCAGCCGCTCCAGCCATTCGGCGGCGGGCACGGCGCGGACCAGGGCGGAGGTCAGCGGCTCTTCGCTGGGCAGGCTGCCGAACCAGACGATCCGGCCGTCCGGCAGCGCCCAGTAACCGAGGAACGCGCGGCCGAATGCGAAGTACATCGTTCCCGGCTCGGCCTCCACGTCATCGCCGGGAGCGATCCCGCCGAAGCTGAGCACCCCGCCGTAGACCGGGCCGGGCGCGCCCGGGTCGATCAGGGTGCGAACGGTGGAGCGGATGCCGTCCGCGCCGACCAGGACGTCGGCGCTCGCCGTGGTGCCGTCGGCGAACGTGGCGGTCACGCCGTCCGGGCCCTGGACCGCGCCGACCAGCCGCTTGCCGTACTGGATCTCGACACCTTGCGCCACCGTGTGGTCGGCGAGGGCGCGGAACAGGTCGGCCCTGGCCATGGCCAGCGTGGGCGGCAGGCCGGGGAAGCCGTGGAAGTCGGCCAGCCGCCGCCCGGTGGCATCGGCCATCACCACGCCCGGAACCGGCTGTCCGATCTTGGCGACCGCCTCATCCGCACCGACCACGCCCAGGGCGTTACGGCCGTTGGGGGCCAGGGACAGCATCGCGCCGACCCCGTCGGCGGCGGTGGGGTGGGCCTCGAAAACGGTGGCGGTGATCCCCGCCCGGGCCAAGGCCAGGGCCGTCACCGGCCCGGCCACGCCACCGCCGATCACCAGGGCCGTCCGCACGCTACTCATGTTCACTCCTCAGGAGAGTTCGTCGGTCACAGGCGAAATAGTTTCATTGAAACTAGTTATTGGTCAACTAGTGTCTGGCATAAGATGGCGGGCATGACCGTACGAAGTTCACCTCTCGCCCTGACCGTGCTGGCCCTGCTCCACTACAAACCGCTGCACCCCTACGGGATGCAGCGGCTGATCAAGCAGTGGGGCAAGGATCAGGTCGTCAACGTGAGTCAGCGCGCGAGCCTTTACCGGACGATCGACCGGCTGGCCGCCGAGGGCCTGATCCGGGTCCGTGACACCGAGCGCGACCAGGCCTATCCCGAGCGGACCGTCTACGAGCTGACCGACGACGGCCGGGCGACCGCTCGCGCCTGGATGGACGAGATGCTGGCCACCCGCAGGCGGGAGTTCCCCGAGTTCCCCGCAGCCCTTTCCCACCTGCTCATGATCGCTCCAGAGGAGGCCCTCGCCGCCCTGGAGCGCCGCGCCGACAACGTCGCCGCCGACCTTGCCGAGCTGGACGCTGTCCTGGCCGCTCACACGACCGACGGCCACGCCCGTGTGGGCGCGCTGGAGACCGAGTATCTGCGCGCGGTCGCCGCGACCGAGCGGGACTGGCTGTACGCAGTGATCGACGACCTGCGCTCAGGCCGCCTCTCCTGGCAGGGCGCCTGACGGGGGTGAGGCGCATCGGAACGATGGCCGGCGATTATCTCCCCGCCGGCGCTGCCCACCGCCGCATCAGAGCTGGTCGGCGAATGATCGAAGCTCGGCGATCACACTGCACTGCGGCCTCGAGTTGGGCCACCCACAACGCCCGATGGGTGGCGAAGCTGTCGATCAGCGCCTGCCAGCGCTGCTCCGGCTTGTCGGACGGGGTGCGACGGGCGAGTTCGTCGCCGAGCTCGTCGACCGTTTCCACCAGGGGGCCAGTAGCAATCGCGGAAAATCCAACGGAAATGGGTCTGACCTGCATGGATGGACTCTGGGCCTGCCGTCCCGTGATCGCTTTTCTCAAGGAGTTTCCGTAGGTCAGCAGCAACACTGTTGGATTCTGCTCCATTGCCACCGGGACCCCAACCCGAGTGGAGGGCCCTGAGCACCGGCTGCGACTCGTCGGCAACGTCGGCCGCAAAAGCGCCGCCGGCAGGGCCGAACTCCACCGCCTGCTGGACGACGTGCGCAGCACTCGCGAAAGCCCGAAAAGGGCGCTGACGATCGAGGTGGCGAAGGTAGGCGATCACTTCCCTGAGCGCGGTCACTTCCCTGAGCACGGTCACTTCCCTGAGCGGCAGGAGGTGGATGCCCTTTCCGCTCAGGACGACCCAGCAGGCCCCTGACGGCTCTCGCGGCGAGGGCCGGCGGTGGATTCATCCGGCCAGAGGCGAGTGCTCCCCTGCGATTGATCACGAACCGGGGCGGGCCGGGCCGGCGACGGTCAGCCGCCGCCGTCACCCCCGTCCCCGCCATAGCCGCCGTAGCTGCCGCCGCTGTAGTCGCCGCCCGCGCCGGACGACCCCCCGGAGCCGGATGAGCTCCCGGAGCCTGAGGGGCCGTCCCAGAGAGAGCCGTCGATGAGCGCGCCCACTAGGTATCCGATGCTGCCGAACAGGAGCATGCCCGCGATCAGGTTTTCCAGCTTGTCCGCCACAGCGCCCCGCGGTCCGATGCTCGCACGCGACCCCGATCACGCTAGCCGCCCGGACCTCAGGCGGCCAGGCGCCACTGGCCGCGCTCTTCGTCCGGCCTCAGGCCTACTTCTTGCGGTGAATGTTCGGGTGGTCGAAGGGAGGCACGCCGTATTCCGGTGGCACCCCTATTCCCTATTCGGCCGCATCCCAGCGCTGCCCTCCGGTGCCGGAATCCCAGTCTCCGCGATGTCCGGCACGCACCCCGCGACCTGCAACGATCGATCTAGTTTGGGGTTGGGGACGCCTTCGGGAGGAGAACGCCACGACGGTGGGCACCACTTCTCCCTTGCCACAGATAACAGGGCCGCTTCACGTAGCGGACGGTGGCCGTCGTTCCAGGTCGCGATCATTGATGCCGCAGATAACAGGGCAGTATCTGCGGTCAATTACGCTCGACGAGACTCGACACGGAACCGCACAGCGATGACCTGCGCGGACGGGGCTTGGCGCACGATCCGGTTCCGATGTTCCTCAGATCCCGCGACCGCAGGACCCTGCCGATAGGCGACACCTGATTACGTGAGGTCGCCAGTGAACCGCCCCCTCCACGGGGGCGCCAGAGGGCTGGGCACCGTGACGCGCGCCCTCGAAGAGACGTTCTGGGACTGAACGCCTCAGCCGTCAGCGGCGCGGTGTATCCAGGAAGGCCGGGTCGAGGACGGCGCCGACACGCTTGACGTTCTGGACGATGGGGGCGGTCTCGACGTGGCCGATCGACTTCAGGGCGGCCACCCGTTCGGTGAGGTAACGGTAGAGCTCGCGGGAGTTACGGCATACGACCTGGACGGCCAGGTTGGTGGGCCCGGTGGTGGCCGCAGCGAAGACGACCTCGGGGTGCCCGGCGAGCGCCTGCCCGGTAGCGACCAGCTCCGCGGGGGCGACCGTCGCCCACAATCGGGCCGCGGTATGGAAACCGACGTATGAGAGATCGAACTCGGCGTAGTAGTGGAGCACGCCGATGCCGCGCAGATGGTCGAGACGGCGTCCGACGGTGGACTGCGACCAGCCGGTCGCGGCGGCGAGCTCGGCGTGGCCGGCCCGGCCGTCACGGGCCAGGATGTCGAGGAGCTGCTGGTCGCCAGGGTCCAGAGGCTGGATGTCGTCGATCTCCGGCGCCGGCTCGGGGCTCAGCCGCTGGACCTCCTCCGGGCTGAGAGCCTCCAGGCTGCGGATCCTGCCGGGTGAGCCGTAATAGGTGTGCAGGACCGAATGCGCAGCGATGGCGACGACCCGGTTACCGCGCGGCAACCCGTCCAGCAGAAGTTGCTCGCTCTCGACCTGGCTGCGGGTGCGTGCGATACAGAGCAGTTCGGTGCCGCCGGAGACGATCTGGACCCAGGCGGTGTCAGGACGCCGCGCGAGAGTGGCGGCGACGCTCTGCGCTGCGCCGGGCGCGCAGCGGAGCCTGAGGAGCCATCGGCCGTGGGCGACGTAGTTGGCTGGGGGGACGCCGACGATGCGCAGCACGCCCTGCGAGCGCAATCGGCGGTAGCGGCGGGCGATCGTCTGGTCGGAGACGCCGAAGACGTCGGCGATACGGCTGAACGGTGCCCGACCGTCCAGCTGCAGCGCGTGGATGAGCTTGCGATCGAGGTCGTCGGCAACGGCGCCGATGGGGAAATTCACCACTCAAGAGTAAAAGATGTCGAAAATACGGATTTACGCCCTCCTGGATGGATCTCTCGTAGTTCTTCGGCGATCGTTGCCGCCTGACCGCTCTGGCGGTCCGCAACGACCGACGGAGGACTGATATGGGCAAGTGGTGGCCGCTGACGGCGGTCTGTCTCGGGACGTTCATGCTGCTGGTGGACGTCAACATCGTGACGGTGGCGTTGCCGGACATCGCGATGGGGATGAAGGCGTCGTTCTCCTCGCTGCAGTGGGTCATGGACGTCTACGCGCTGGTGCTGGCCGCGCTGCTGATGGGTGCGGGCGCGCTCGCCGACCTGGTGGGACGCCGCAAGGTGTACGTGAGCGGGCTGGCGCTGTTCGCGCTGTCGTCACTGGTCTGCGGGCTGGCTCCGGACGCGGTGGTGCTCGTCGGCGCGCGGGCGGTGCAGGGCGCCGGCGCGGCGATGATGTTCGCGACGACCGTCGCCTTGGTCAACGCCTCCTACGAGGGACGCGACCGGGGAGTGGCGTTCGGCGTCTGGGGGGCGGTGAACGGCGCGGCAGCGGGCGTCGGGCCGCTCCTGGGCGGGCTGGTGACGCAGGAGTTCGGCTGGCGGTGGATCTTCCTGGTGAACCTGCCGGTCAGTGTACTGGCCGTGGGGCTGACCCTGAGGGTGGTTCGTGAGTCGCGCGACCCGGTGGCACGGCGGATCGATCTGCCCGGTGTGGCGCTGTTCGTCCTGGCCGCTGGCGCGGTGACGTACGCGCTGACAAGGGCGGGAGAGAACGGATGGACCTCGGCGACGACGCTCGGCATGTTCGCGATCGGGGCAGCCGCCCTGACCGCCTTCGTCGTGGTCGAGATCCGTGCCCGGCATTCCCTGCTGGACCTGCGTCTGTTCCGCAACCCGACGTTCGCCGGGATCATGATCGCCTCGCTGGTGATGTCGGGGGCGGCCTTCGCCTACCTGCTCTACACCTCGCTGTGGCTGCAGGCCGTCCAAGGGCTGAGCGCGATCGGGGCCGGGCTGGTCATCCTGCCGATGAGCGGCCTGTCGTTCGTGACCTCCTGGCTGACCGGGCGCTTCCTCCACCGGGTGTCACCCCGGTGGACCGTCGGCGCCGGAATGCTGCTCATCGGGATCGGGACGCTGAGCCAGGCGGTGCTGACCGCGAGATCGGGCTGGACCGCCGTCATCCCCGGGTTCGCGATCACCGGGATCGGCGTCGGACTGGCCCTCCCCAACGTCACGGCGGCGGCGATGGGCTCCGTTCCGCCGGAGCGAAGTGGGATGGCGGCCGGTGCTGTCAGCGCGTTCAGGCAGCTCGGCTACGCGCTGGGAATCGCGGTGCTTGGCAGCGTCTTCCGTGCGACGCTGCAACATTCCCTGGAGGGCGAGGTGCCCGATCCCGCCGCCATGACGGAGGCTCTCACCGGAGGCCAGGCCGCGCAGGCGATCAGCCAGGTCTCCGACGCGACCGTCGTCCCGGCCGCCTACGCGGCCGGTCTCAACGCCGCGACCATGACCGCGGCGGCGATTGCGCTCGCCGCCGCAGTGGCGACGATCGCCCTGGTACGCCGCCCGGCTCCGGCCCCGAGCCCGGCCGCGCCCGAACCCGCTACGGCCTCAGCACCCTGACCTAAGCTTGATCTTTAACCTGTCTGTCCAAGCCGGGCAGCGAGGGTGGTTTCTCGCTTGATGGTTTGCCGACGTCGTAGTGGGGTGCCGGTCGATCGCCGCGGCGAACGCCCCTGGTCCGACCGGCGTCGCGGCGTCCGCACCGAGCGCCACTCTCGCCAGCGCCTCCACCGCGGGCC
>NZ_JBSFPS010000309.1:0-11236 GCF_053588315.1 Streptosporangium sp. NPDC003464
GGACAGCTCCGGCGAGATCGGGACAGCTCCGGCGGGACCCTGCCGCCAGCCCTGGGTGTAGGCGGTGGTGACGGTCCGGATCAGCCCGGCGGCGCGACCGGCCTGGTGGGGCACGTTACCGCGCTACTTCCCCCACGCCTCGAACTCGTAGATCCGGGCGGCGGGGTCGGTGTTCTGGGTCGGTTTGGTGATGGACAGCCTGACGTGGCGGGCGGTGAGGGTGACCGGGTGGGTGGTGGTGGCCGCGGTGTTGCCGGTGACGGTCACCGCGGTCCTCCACTCCTCCGAGGCGGCGGAGCGCACCTGGACCGTGAAGTCCCGGGTGTTGAACGCCGCGCTCTCCCCGCCGGCCTGCGCGTGCCGGACCACGAACCGGGTCAGGGAGCGGGCCTCGCCGAGGTCCACCTCCAGCCATCTGTCCGCGGTGAGCGTGCACCACTTGTCGGAGTTCCCGCCGGTGACGCTGCCGTTCACGGCCTTGGCCGGGCCCTCGTCCGCGTTGCACTGCCCGGAGGCGGTCGCCGGACGGCCGAGCGCGCGGTTCTCCTCCCCCGGCTCACCCGACCAGGCGACCGTCGCGGTCGCGGCGGCCGACCGGCCGTACTCGGTGGAGACGGCCTCGACCTCGATCGTCGTGCTGGTCTCCGCGCCGGCCCGGTCGAGCTGCGGCACGAAGTAGGCGTCGTTCGGGGTCGCGCCCAGGTACGTCCGGGAGCTGTCGGCGTTGCGGCGGTAGAGGTCGTAGTGGTGGACCTGGCCGGATCCGGAGCCGGCGGCGGTCCAGGCCAGGCGGAGCGACTTGCGCGAGGGGGACACGTCGGTCGCGCCGAGCACCTGGAGGCCGGAGGGCGCGGCGGGCGCGTCCACGGCTCCGTCGTACACGGCGAGCTGCCCGACCCGGATGTCGTACGAGGCGGCGGAGCCCTCGGCGCGCAGGCCGAGCTGGGCGATGGTCCTGCCGGCGTGCGCCGACAGCTCCAGCGTCTTCCGCTCCCAGCCGGTGCCGCCGGTGGACCCCAGGTCGAACGTGGTGAAGGTGTCCGGCGCGTCGGTGAACGCGACGGCCGCCTTCAGGCGGGTCGGGCCCGCGGCGGGCGTCTTGACCACGACGGACAGCTTGGTGTCGGCCGCCACCGGCAGCTTCGTCTGATAGAGCCGCACGGTGTTGGCCGCGTCGAGGTTCCCGGTGAGCCGCAGCGAGGAGCCGCCCTCGTACGCGTCGCCGTAGTCGATGGACGGCGTGAGCCGGGTCCCGGTGGAGCTCACCACCCACCGGTAGGTGGGGGGTACGTCCTGCACCGACAGGTTGTTCCAGCCGCCGGTGCGCACGCGGGCCCCGCCGACGTTGTAGAAGTCGCCGTGCCCGGTGTTGAACCCGGTGACGAACGGCTTCGCGGTCACGGCCGTGGACTCGGCGACGTAGTGCGCCAGGCCCTTCCAGGACGAGGAGGTCGCGGTGTCGGACGGGTCGGCGTTCCCGCCCACCCAGTATCGGGAGTCGCGGGTGCGGAAGTCGGCCGGCCCCGAGGAGGACTTCCAGGTCCACTCGGGCCGGTAGATGCCCAGCGAGGTGACGTGCGACTGACCGGCGGGGAACACCGCGTCCCAGCTCACCCCGGTGTTGTAGCCGTTCGCCTCGGTGTCGATGCCCGCGTACAGCTCGTGCTCGTCCCGGCCGAGGGAGCGGGCCAGGTCGCGCGACGACCGCAGGTTGCCCGCGCCCCAGCCGAAGTCCAGGAACATCGAGTCGGACACCCGGGCGGGGTCGCTCAGGAAGGCGTCGTTCGCCGTGGTGAGCGCGTCCTGCCAGCTCACCGAGCCGCTCTCGGTCATCGCGTCGTACCACATGAACTCGGTCTGACCCTTGGCCCGGGCGTACTTCATCAGCGAGCGGATCTCGGTCGCCAGGGCGGCGTCGCCGCCCGCGGTCTCCTGGTTGATGAACCAGCCGTCGAACCCGTAGTGCTGGGCCACCTGCACCAGTTTGTCGGCGACCGGGTAGTTCGAGCCGGATTTCTGCGCGAAGTCGCGCACCCACTGGATCTGTCCGCCGTACGCCGTCGGCGGGAAGAAGACCGTGCCGTAGACCTTGACCCCGTTGCGGTGCGCGGCGTCGATCACCGTCGCGTTGGGGGCGAGGATGAGGCCCTCGCTCGCCGAACCGCCCCAGAAGACCAGGGTGTCGATGTACTGCCAGTAGGTGAAGGCGTAGTAGTTGGGGTCGAGGGAGCCCTGCGACGGGTTGCCGGAGGTGGGCCCGAACGACACCAGCGAGGCGACCTTGCCCTCGCCGGCGCGCGCGTTCGGGTTGGCCTTGAGCGCGGGGTCGGAGGCGCGGGGCCGCAGCGGCACCCGTGACCGGTTGAACCGCGCGTCCGGATCCGTCGCCGGGTCCCAGTTCAGGATCGTGTTCGGGTGCCAGTAGGAGGCGTAGGGCTGGCCGCCCGCCGCCCGCACCGCCGCGCGGCCCGACCGGTCCGGCGCCGCCGGGGTGGACGGAGCGGACGGGGCGGCCGAGGGGGACGGGCCGGCGGGTGAGGAGGTGGGCGGGGATGTGGGGCCGGCCAGGGCGGGCTGGACGGCGAGGGCCGTGGCGATCAGGGCCCCGCACAGGGCGGGTAACACGCGGCGTCGCATCTGGGCTCTCTCATTCGTGAGTGAGGACGGTGTCGATCCCCCGAGTCGTGAGGTGGCCTGGGTCGGCGGCGCGGTCGCCGGCGACGATGGCCACTGGTCCGGTCCGGCGCAGCCGGACCCATTCGGTGTGGAAGGCGCTGCCGGGCGCAACCTCGGCCCGGCGGCCGGGCTCGGTCCGCAGGTCCACCTCGCACCGCAGGGCGGGGCGCCTTCCCTCGGTACGGCGGCGGCGCTCGCCGATGATCGCCGCCAGTTCCTTGGCCGCGGGCTTGGGGTGGTGGTCCACGGTGAACAGGCCCAGGTCGTACTCCCGCTCCGGGAAGTCGGTGAGGGAACGTTCCAGGTCGTGGGAGCACCACCAGGTGACGCCCCACAGGGCGGGGTTGGCGGTCACCGTGTCGAGCGTGCGGCGGACGAACTCGGCGGCGTGGGCCTCGGGCACGTCGGGCAGGGGCACGCCGATCTCCTGCAGCCAGACGGGCCGGGCCGGGTCGAGCGAGGTGGCCGCGGCCAGTTCGACGAGGTAGTCGGCGTGGCCGACGGTGGCCGGGCCGAGCGGGCCGTCGATCGCGGAGACGCCGTTGAACACCCAGGAGTGGACCGTGGTCAGGTCGCCGAGGTCCACGTTGTCGGCGGGATGGAACGGGTGCTCCGGGTCGTACCACGTGGCGTCGTACAGCGAGTGGAGGGCGAGCAGGCCGGGCGCGGCCGAGCGCACGACGTCGATCAGCTCGGCGGCCCAGGCCGTGGACGCCTCGGGCGTGGTGGGGTTGCTCGGGTAGAGGTTGTTGACCTCGTTGCCGAGCGTGACGGCGAACACGTTGTCGCGGGTGGCGACGGCGCGGGCGAGCCGGTCGGCGTACGCGGCGATGCCGTCGCGCACGTCGCGGTCGGTGAACAGGCTCCGCCGGTGCCAGGTGAGCACCCACGACGGCAGGAAGTCGAAGCTGGACAGGTGCCCCTGGAGCAGGTCCACCGCGACGGACAGGCCGAACTCGGCGGCGACGTCGATCAGCGCCAGCAGGTCGTCCACGCCGCGCTGCCGGATCATCGCCCGGTTGGGCTGGATCCACGGCCAGATCGGGAACACGCGCACGTGGTCCAGGCCGATCGAGGCCAGGTCCTCGAAGTCGCGGCGGACCTCGTCGAGCGAGAGGTCCAGCCAACTGTGGAACCAGCCGGCCGAGGGCACGTAGTTGGCGCCGTAGCGGATGGGGTCGGACAGGGGCACGCGTCCTCCGGGGGTCGAACGATCTCCCGGCGGAGCCTAAAGCGTTTTAGTCCTCCTGCCAAGTCCCGGGCGGCGCGGTGCTCTCCCGGACCACCAGCCGGGGAGTCGCCGTCTTGACGTCCCGGCGCAGCCCCGGTTCGGCGATGACCTCCAGCATCACCTCGGCGAGCTGCTTGCCGAAGGCGAAGGTGTCGCGGGAGAGCGCGCTGATCGCGGGGTGCGCGATCCGGGTCAGCACCGAGTCGTCGAAGGCCACGATGGACAGCTCGTTCGGCACCTTCACCCCCATCTCCCCCGCCACGCCCAGCCCGGCCAGCGCCATCACGTCGCTGTCGTAGACGATGGCCGTCGGCCGGCGGGGGCGGGACAGCAGCGCGCGGGTCGCGGCGGCGCCCTCGGAGTCGCTGAAGTCGGTGTGCACCGACACCGCCTCCTCCAGGCCGAGCCGCCCGGCGCGGTCGCGCAGCGCGCGCGTGCGCCGCTGGGTGTGCCGGAACTCCGGCAGGCCCGCGACGTGGGCGACCCTGCCGTGGCCGAGCGCGGCCAGGTAGTCCACGACCGACAGCATCGCCCCACGGTCGTCGGCCCACACGCTGGACAGGCTCCCGTGCTTGCCGGGACCGCCCAGGATCACCGCGGGCACCCCCAGCTCCTCCAGCACCTCGATGCGCGGGTCGCGGACCTTGAGGTCCACCATGACGAACCCGTCCACCCGGTGCGCGGAGGCCCAGTCGCGGTAGACCTCCATCTCGGCCTCGACGTCCTCGACGATCAGCAGGTGCAGCGCCGCCGACTGCGCCGACAGCCCCGCCTGCAGCCCGGACAGCAACTGGGCGAAGAACGGCTCCACGCCGAGGGTGCTGGCGGGCCGGGCGATGACCAGGCCCACGGCCTCCGCGCGGGCCCCGCCCAGGGCCCGCGCGGCGCTGTGCGGACGCCAGTTCATCTCCTTCGCGACCTGCAGGATTCGCGCGCGGGTGGCCTCGCCGACCCCCGGGCGTCCGTTGAGCGCGAAGGACACCGCGCCCTTCGAAACCCCGACCCGCTCCGCGATGTCGGTGATCGTCGGTCGGCGCACCACTGCTCCTTCACGAGTTCGTCTCAGCTATTGACACATGAGTCTAGCCGGGGGAATAGTCCCGCAACTAGAGCGATTTAGTACTCAAGGAGAGCGCCATGCGTAGGTACTGGACGGGACTGGCGGCGGCCACCGTCATGGTCGTCTCGGGCTGCGGGCTCGGCGGGGCCGACCCGCAGCAGGCCCCCGCCCCGACCGCGGCGGCCACGGGCGAGGTGAAGGGCACGGTCACACTGCAGACCTGGGCCCTGAAGCCCAAGTTCACGACGTACATGGAGGGCGTCATCGGCGCCTTCGAGAAGAAGTACCCGGGCACGAAGGTCCAGTGGCTCGACCAGCCCGCCGACGCCTACTCCGACAAGGTCCTCAGCCAGGCCGCGGGCGGCACCCTGCCCGACGTCGTCAACCTGCCCCCCGACTTCGCCCGCCCGCTGGTCAAGCAGGACATGCTGCTCGACGTCGCCCAGGTGGACTCCAAGCTGGCCGACGAGTACGTCGCGGGCGGCCTCGACGCGTACCGGTTCCGCGGCCACCAGGGCACCTACGGCTACCCGTGGTACCTCAACACCGACGTCAACTACTGGAACTCCGAGTTGATGACGGAGTACGGACTGGACCCGAAGAAGCCGCCGACGTCCTTCGACGAGCTGGTCGAGCAGGCCCGGATCATGAAGGAGAAGTCGGGCGGCAAGGTCCTGCTGATGAGCCGCCGCCCCGAGGTCGGGGACCTGAAGGAAGCGGGGGTCAAGCTCCTGTCCGACGACGGCACGAAATTCGTGTTCAACACCCCCGAGGCCGCCGCGGTGATCGACAAATACCGCGCCGCCTTCAAGGAGGGGCTGATGCCGCGTGACGTGCTGACCGACACATACGCCGGCAACGCCAAGCTGTTCAACGAGGGCGCGGTGGCCTGGACCACCGGCGGCGGCAACCACATCACGAGCGTGGCCAACGAGAACCCCTCGCTCGCCCCCAAGATCGTGGCCTCCTCCGACTTCGGCATCCCGCCGCTGTACGTCCAGGGCCTGTCGATCTCGAAGAAGACCAAGAACCCGCCGGCCGCGATCGCGCTGGCCCGCTGGGTGACCAGCCCGGAGAACCAGGCGGCGTTCGCCCACCTGGTGAGCATCTTCCCGAGCACGAAGGCCTCGGCGGACGACCCGTTCTTCAGCAAGAGCGACGGCACCAACGCCGGGGACGCCAAGGTCATCGCCTTCAACTCCCTGGCCAAGGCGGAGGTCCTCCAGCCCTTCGAGGTCACCGACGCGATGAGCAAGTTCATCCGGCAGCAGGTCGCGGCGGCCCTCAACGGTGAGATCTCCTCCAAGGAGGCCCTCGACGCCGCGGTCGCCAAGTGTAACGAGCTGCTCAACCAGTGACGTCTCCCGCACTGACCCGCCCGGGGCGGCTGCGCCATCTGTTCACACCTTGGGCGCTGGTGGCGCCCGCCGCGCTGTGGCTGCTCGTGTTCAACGCCTGGCCGTCGATCAACACGATCGTCCTGGCGTTCACGAACGCGAAGCCGCTGGGCGGCGGGCACTTCACCGGCCTGGACAACTTCGCCCGGGTGCTGAGCGACGCCCAGCTCGCCGACGCGCTGCTCAACAGCATCGTGTTCATGCTGGTCTGCCTGCCGCTGCTCACGGTCCTGCCGCTGCTGCTGGCGATCCTGGTCGAGAAGAAGATCCCGGGCATCGCGTTCTTCCGCACGGCCTTCTACACGCCGGTCGTCGCCTCCGCCGTGGTGGTCGCGCTGATCTGGAGCTGGGTGCTGAACGACCGGGGCCTGGTCAACGGGTTCGCGCAGTGGCTCGGCGTCATCGCCGAACCGATCCCGTTCCTCACCGAGCGCTGGCTGCTGGTGTTCAGCGCCATCTCCCTGACCGTGTGGAAGGGACTCGGCTACTACATGATCATCTATCTGTCGGCGCTCGGGAACGTGCGGCGGGAGCTGCACGAGGCCGCGGCCGTGGACGGGGCCGGGCCGATCCGCCGGTTCTGGAGCGTGACAGTCCCCGGCGTGCGGAACACGATGCTGCTGGTCTCGGTGATGGTGGCGGTCTCGGCGCTGCGCGTGTTCTCGGAGCTGTTCGTCCTCTCGAACGGCACCGGCGGCCCCGGCGGACGCGCCCAGTCCGTCGTGATGCTCATCCAGATGTACAGCCGTGGTTTCTACGGCCACTTCGGCTACGCGTCGGCGCTCAGCATCGTGCTGCTCGTCATCACGATCGGCCCGATGCTCCTGCTGCTCCGGCTCAACAGGAAGGCTGGCTGACATGCCCGACGTCACAGCACGCGCCGAACCCGGGCACCACGCCGTACCGGACGAGAGGCCGCGGCCGGAGCCGGGCCCGGGGCGGAGCAGGCACGCGGGCCGTACGCGGCGGCGAGGGCGGGGCGGCTTCGGCGCGGCGGGACCGGGCGAGCTGGTCCTGCGCTACACGCTGCTGGTGCTGGTGCTCCTGCTGCTGATCTCGCCGTTCCTGTGGCAGCTGTCCACCTCGCTGAAGAGCCTGCACGAGGACATCTACACCGAAACCCCGAGCTTCCTGCCGCAGCAGCCCACGCTGGACAACTACACCCAGGTCACCGAGACCATCCCCGTATGGTCGTACGCGCTCAACTCACTGATCGTGGCCGTCATCGTGGTCCTGGGCAACGCCGTGGGCGCGACCCTCGCGGGCTACGCGCTGGCCCGGCTGAGGTTCCGGGGCGCGAAGCTGCTGCTGGTGGGGTTCCTGTCCACCCTGGTGCTGCCCGGCGAGGTGACGATCATCTCGCAGTACATCACCGTGCGCGGGCTCGGCCTGGCGGACACGCTGCTGGGCGTCGCGCTGCCCGGCGCGATCGGCATGCTCAACGTGCTGCTGATGCGCACCGCGTTCATGGCCATTCCGCAGGAGATGGACGAGGCCGCGGTCATCGACGGCGCGACCCCGTGGCAGCGGCTGATCCGCATCGGCCTGCCGAACGTACGGGGCATGCTGAGCGTGATCACGATCTTCGCGTTCATCGGCGCCTGGGACGACTTCCTGTGGCCGCTCATCGTCCTCAACGACCCGGAGAACTTCACGCTCACCGTGGGCCTGCAGTACCTCAACGGGACGTTCACCAACAACCCCCGGCTGCCGGCGGCCGGGACCATGATCTCCTTTATCCCCATTGTGATCCTTTTCGCGTCGCTGCAGCGGTTCTTCTTCCGCGGCGTCGAAGAGGGCGCTATCAAGGGCTGAACCGGTTTCCAGAACGAGGAGTCTCTCCCCATGCATGACGACCGCGAGCTGGTCGAAGCCCGACTCAAGCGAGTGCTCGACGAGCGGATCCGCCCCGCGGTGTACCCCGCGTCCGTACCGCTGGACGTGGCCGTGTGGCACGCGCCCGGCGAGCCCGTGCCGGTGGCCGAGGGTCTGGCGGCCTCCCCCTCACCGATCGCGGTCGGTGACGCGTGGGGCGCGCCGTGGGGCACGAGCTGGTTCACGGTCACCGGCACGGTGCCCGCCGACTGGGCGGGCCGGACCGTGGAGGCCATCCTCGACCTGGGCTTCGACGAGAACATGCCGGGCTTCCAGTGCGAGGGCCTGGTCTACCGGCCCGACGGCAGCCCGGTGAAGGGCCTCAACCCGCGCAACCAGTGGGTGCGCGTCGGCGCGCCGGTCCAGGGCGGCGAGGAGGTGCGGCTGCACGTCGAGGCGGCCTCCAACCCGGTCATCCTCGACTACCACCCCTTCCTGCCCACGAAGCTCGGGGACAAGGAGACGGCCGGGAGCGAGCCGCAGTACCGGCTGGCCCGCATGGACCTGGCGATCTTCGACGAGGCCGTCTGGCAGCTCGTGATCGACCTGGAGGTGCTCGGCGAGCTGATGGCGGAGCTGCCCGTGGACGGCGCCCGCCGCTGGGAGCTGCTGCGCGCCGTCGAGCGGGCCCTCGACACGATCGACCTGCAGGACGTCAACGGCACGGCCGCCGCCGCCCGCGCCGAGCTGACCGGGGTGCTGGCCACGCCGGCCGCGCCCTCGGCCCACCGGATCAGCGCGGTCGGGCACGCCCACATCGACTCGGCCTGGCTGTGGCCGCTGCGCGAGACCGTGCGCAAGGTCGCCCGCACCACCTCCAACATGACCGCGCTGCTGGAGGACGAGCCGGAGTTCGTCTTCGCCATGTCCCAGGCGCAGCAGTGGGCGTGGATCAAGGAGCACCGGCCGGAGGTCTGGGCCCGGGTCGTCAAGGCCGTGGCCGAGGGACGGTTCGTCCCCACCGGCGGCATGTGGGTGGAGTCGGACACGAACATGCCCGGCTCGGAGGCCATGGCCCGGCAGTTCGTGCACGGCAAGCGCTTCTTCCTCGACGAGTTCGGCGTCGAGAACGAGGAGGCGTGGCTGCCCGACACGTTCGGCTTCGCCGCCGGGCTCCCGCAGATCATCAAGGCGGCCGGATCCAAGCGGCTGCTCACCCAGAAGATCTCCTGGAGCCAGATCAACAAGTTCCCCCACCACACGTTCCTGTGGGAGGGCATCGACGGCACCCGGATCTTCACCCACTTCCCGCCCGTGGACACCTACAACTGCTCGATGAAGGGCAGCGAGATCGCCCACGCGGCGCGCAACTTCAAGGACAAGGGCGTGGCCCGGCACTCGCTGGCCCCCACCGGCTGGGGCGACGGGGGCGGCGGCACCACCCGCGAGATGGTCGCCAAGGCGGCCCGCCTGCGGGACCTGGAGGGGTCGGCCGCCGTCGTCTGGGAGACGCCCGCCGAGTTCTTCGCCAAGGCCGAGGCGGAGTACCCCGCCCCGCCGGTCTGGGTCGGCGAGCTGTACCTGGAGCTGCACCGCGCCACGCTCACCAGCCAGGCCAAGACCAAGCAGGGCAACCGCCGCAGCGAGTCGCTGCTGCGTGAGGCCGAGCTGTGGGCGGCCACCGCCGCCGTGCGCACCGGGTCCGAGTATCCCCACGAGCGGCTCGACCGGATCTGGAAGACCGTGCTGCTCCACCAGTTCCACGACATCCTGCCCGGCTCGTCCATCGCCTGGGTGCACCGCGAGGCCGAGAAGACGTACGCCGCCGTGGCCGCGGAGCTGAACGAGATCATCGACGGCGCGCAGCGGACCCTGGCGGGGAAGCCCGGCTCCGGCGAGCTGGTCTTCAACGCGGCGCCGCACACCCGCAACGGCGTCCCGGCCGGCGGCGCGGCCGCGGCCCCCGCCCCCGCCGCCGCCGAACTCCGCACGCGTGGCGAGGGCGGGTACGTCCTGAACGACGGCCTGCTCCGGGTGGAGATCGACGGCCGCGGTCTGGTCGTCTCGGCCTACGACCTGCGGGCGGGGCGGGAGACGGTCGCGCCGGGGCAGGTCGCCAACCTGCTGCAGATTCACCCCGACTTCCCCAACATGTGGGACGCCTGGGACGTGGACCAGTTCTACCGGAACACGGTGACCGACCTGGTGGACGCCGACGAGGTCGCGCCAGGCGAGGAGCCGGGCTCGGTCCGCGTGGTGCGCTCGTTCGGCACGTCACGGGTCACGCAGGTCCTCACCGTGGAGGCCGGGCGGCTCGACATCCGCACCGAGGTGGACTGGCACGAGACCGAGAAGTTCCTCAAGCTGGCCTTCCCGCTGGACGTGCACGCCGACCGGTACGCCTCCGAGAGCCAGTACGGCCACGCCTTCCGCGCCACCCACACCAACACGAGCTGGGAGGCCGCCAAGTTCGAGGCGTGCAACCACAAGTTCGTGCACGTGGAGGAGCCGGGCTGGGGCGTGGCGCTGGTCACCGACTCCACCTACGGCCACGACCTGACCCGTACCGTGCGGGCGTCCGACTCGGGCACGACCACCACGCTGCGGGTGTCGCTGCTGCGGGCGCCGCGGTTCCCCGACCCCGAGACCGACCAGGGCCTGCACCGGTTCCGGCACGCGCTGGTGCCGGGCGCGGCGATCGGCGACGCGGTGCGCGAGGGCTGGTCCCTCAACCTGCCCGAGCGGCGGGTCCCGGGCGACGCCGAGGTCGCGCCGCTGGTCACCGTGGACGACGACGCGGTCGTGGTGACCGCCGTGAAGCTGGCCGACGACGGGAGCGGGGACGTCGTCGTCCGCTTCCACGAGTCCCGGGGAGGCCGGGCCCGCGCCCGCGTCTCCACCGGCTTCACCGCCACCGGTGTCGCCGTGACCGACCTGCTGGAGCGCCCGCTCGCCGACGCGGCCGCGCCGGAGCTGACCGACGGGTCGGTGGCGGTGTCGCTGCGCCCGTTCGAGCTGGTCACGCTACGGTTCAGCCGCTGAGCGCGCGCCCTCGGC